>CAZTFJ010000035.1:0-4894 GCA_964612255.1 uncultured Rikenellaceae bacterium
GACAAGAGGTTTAAAGTACTTGTCAACATCGGAAATGGGAGGGGGGCGTAGGAGAAACACCGTGGCAATTCCATCAAGAGCAGCATCAAAAGTGGAAGGGTTTTCAAAGTCGAAGCGAACGTATTGAATGGCTTGATAATCTTTTAGAGTGATTTTTGCCCTATCAATATTTCTAACACCGGCAATTATGGTATTTGGTGTTTGCGTATTGAGTAAGGATTTTATTACTTCTAGCCCTACATTACCAGTAGCACCGGTTATTAGTATCTTTTTCATATCTGATTAAAACATTAATCGTCAGATTCTCTCAGGTTATCAAGAGTTCGGCGTTCCTTTTTGGTTGGCCTTCCTGCTCCACGGGGTCTAGATCCCTGGAAGGCTAAAAATCCGGGTTCGAGTTTGGCCAGCTCATCGGCGGGAGTGATATTCTCGAGGTAGTCGGGTACTAACTTGGCCCCAACTCTACTTTTGGGGACATCCTTTACAACATACGAGTACACAACGGGTGGTTTTCTAACAGTAACCATATCGCCGGGTTTCACCTCTTTTGAAGGTTTTACCTCGGCATCGTTCACCTTAACTCGTCCTTTTTTACACTCTTCTGTAGCTAGGCTGCGAGTTTTAAAAATTCGGACAGTCCATAACCACTTATCAATTCGCGCAGCAGTTTCGTTGTCCATATCTCTACTTCTTTTTGTTAAAGAAATTCATGGTTCGTTCAGTGCCAATGGTGCCAAAGCTGAGGATAATTTTTCCTGCCGATTCGCAGCGCTCGGGTAGTATCTCCTCCTCTTCGGGAGTCCATTCGCCCAACACGTATTGAACCTGGGAGCCTTTAGGAAAATCACCACCAATACCAAAGCGCAGGCGTGCAAAGGTTTCGGTTTCTAAACGCTCAATAATATCAATAAGCCCGTTATGGCCACCATCGCCGCCTTTGGCCCTGAGCCGTAGCGTACCAATGGGTAGGGCAATATCATCAACAACAACCAGTAGGTTCTCAATGGGAATTTTTTCGGTTTTGAGCCAGTACGATATTGCTTTGCCGCTAAGATTCATATATGTTGAAGGCTTAAGCAGAATAAAGGTTCGGCCTTTGTGCTTTAGCTGGGCAATATCGCCATAACGCTTAGCGCTAAAAACAGTATTGGACGCCTTAGCAAGTGCGTCCAATACCATAAATCCAATATTGTGGCGGGTATTGGCATATTCTGGTCCAATATTCCCTAAGCCGGCAATCAAGTATTTCAAGATTGCAATGTTTTACAGGTTACTATTTGGTTTCAGAGGCAGCAGCCTGAGCGGCACCCCTTGCGGCTCTTGTTAGCTTAACAGTTGCAATAACGGTTGTTTTGGGCTCAATAACCTCAAATTTGTCGAACGAAAGTTCGCTAACAAGTCTGCTTTTGCCAAGCCCTAGGTCGGTAACGTTAACCTCAATCATATCGGGTAAATCCTGAGGCATACCGCAAACCCTTAGTTTACGAGTGGTGAGGGTTAGCTTACCACCTTGCTTAGCACCCTCTGCCGAACCTACAAGTTTAACGGGTAGAGCAATGGTTAGCTTTTTGTCTTCAAATACTTGAAGTAGGTCAAGGTGAAGAACCTTGTCGGTTACTGGGTGAAACTGCATCTCCTTAACAATGGCCTTGTAGCTTTTGCCATCAATATTAAGGTTGATAATGTAAACGTGAGGAGTGTAGATGATGTCTTTTAACTCCCTTTCAACCAGGGTAATCATGATGTTCTCTTTACCATAAATAATGGCAGGAACACGTTCCTCTCTGCGAAGTTGCTTGGCAAACTTTTTCCCAGATTCGGTTCTTACAGAACCGTTTAAGTTAATCTCTTTCATTGTGTTGGTAATACTATTTGTTAATAATCGACGCTACTCAGGACTGCCCCCTCGGTGTTAGCCAGCCCCCCATCGCGCCACTACTAAAATTGGTTGAGGGGAAATTTGGGCTGCAAAGATAATGTTTTTTTGCAAAAAAATCTATTTTGCTTTTATCTCAATACAAGCCAGTTATATAATAAACTTCTCGCTTATCGATTCGAAGTTGTAAACCTTGTTTATTACATCGGCAAAAAGTTCGCCCACCGAAAGAACTTTAATCTTCTCTGTATTCACTCCCTCTTTTAATGGGATAGTATCGGTAACAACCAGCTCTGTAATTGCCGATTCGGCAATACGATCGTATGCGGGACCCGACAGTACAGGGTGGGTAGCAAATGCACGAACGCTTTTGGCTCCCTTCTCCATCATCATATTGGCAGCAGCTGTTAGCGTACCAGCGGTATCAACCATGTCGTCCATGATTATTACGTTTTTGCCTTCAACATCGCCAATGGCAGTTAGCTCACCTACCTGGTTTGCTTTTTCGCGGGTTTTATGGCAAATGATTAGCGATGCGTTATGAAATCGCGAATATGCATTTGCTCGCTTGGCGCCTCCCATATCGGGAGCAGCAATGGCTATGTTGTCGAGGTTTAAACTTTTAATATAGGGTACAAAAATGGATGAGGCATAAAGGTGATCAACAGGAACATCAAAAAAACCTTGTATTTGGTCGGCATGTAAATCCATTGTCATAATCCTATCAACTCCAGCTGCGCTTAGTAGGTTGGCCACCATTTTTGCGCCAATGGATACGCGGGGTTTGTCCTTGCGGTCTTGCCTTGCCCATCCAAAATAAGGAATTACGGCAACCACTTTATATGCCGAGGCCCTGTGGGCTGCATCAATCATTAAAAGCAGCTCAAAAAGGTTATCGGCTGGGGGAAAGGTTGATTGAATAATAAATACAGTGGCACCTCGAACCGATTCGTCGAGACAGGGTTGAAATTCGCCATCGCTAAAATCGGTAACGTACGATTTGCCAAGGGGTTGACCGTAATTGCGAGCAATTTCCTTGGCAAGATACTCCGATTCTCTTCCTGAGAAAAATTTTATGCAGTGCTGTTTCATCATTGTGTGGGGGTATTTTGCGTGCAAATTTAAATCAAATTAGCAAATCAATAAAATAATTGCAGGTTTTGTTCTTAAGAGATTTTAATTGGGCCGATATTATGGAGAACTACTGACTGGTTTTGCTTAGACTAACCAGTTAGTAGATTGTTGTGAATAGGTTATGCAAGTGGCTGGGAGAGAATGTGACTATAGACTATTTATTTGGCTGATATAGCTGAGAATTTCTTCACGACCTATACGGGTTACAGCCGAACTAACAAATATTGGGGGCAGCTCTTCCCAGGTTTTATAGAGATGTTGCTTGTAAATTTCGATAGAGTTGGTCAACTTGCCTGAACCTAACTTGTCGGTTTTAGTAAATATAAGGGCAAAAGGTATTCCGTTATTCCCCAACCAGCTGATAAAGGTAGAATCGATAGGTAGAGGTTTGTGCCTAGCGTCAATAAGTACAAATACGCACTGTAGCGTTTCGCGGGTGGTAATGTATTTGGTAATCATCTCGGCAAAAACGGCTCGTTGCTTTTTGCCCGTTTTGGCATAACCATAGCCGGGCAAATCGACCAAATACCATGATCCGTTTATGTCGAAATGGTTAATTAGCTGGGTTTTGCCAGGAGTCCCCGAAACTTTAGCCAACGATTTTATTCCGGTTAGCATATTTATTAGCGACGATTTCCCAACGTTTGATCGGCCAATAAATGCGTATTCTGGTAGGCTCGACTCAGGGCATTGCTTAACCTCGGCGCTACTTTTAACAAATTCTGCTGAACGGATAATCATGGCAATATATTTACAGGTGAAAAAATTTTCGCCCTACTTTTTATGCCACAAAGGTAGCAAAAGTATTTATTACCCTTAGTAAAGGGATATAAGTAAAACTTATGCAGCGTATTTACTTGTACGATTCAATTACCAAGCTAATTGCTCTTTGGCAAACAGGGCAAAAACCCTTAGCCTCGTTGCTTTTCATTCGGCAATCGATGTAAGGGCGGTAAATACCTTTGCTCATATATCCACCCCCTTCGTAAACGCCCACTGTTTCATTGTTCTCTTTGGTAGCTGGCGTTGGTATTGGGGTTGTTGGGGCAACCATATTGGCCCATTTAGATTTAAAATTGACCAGAGTTGTAATGTTGGGTTCCCACGGTTCGATGCTTAGGTTGTAAAAATTCTGATATGCTACATCGGAGGTGTAGTACTCGTCGCCTAGGCCTGCCAGGCCATGGCCTAGTTCATGAATAAACACAACCTCAGAGAGCGGATGATCCGAAGTTGCCACATTAAAATGGTTATAAATACCCCCACCACCATAGCTTTTGGTGTTTATTAATACGTAAACCACATCGCTTGGGGCATTGGCAGCAACATCCATAATTTTAAAGGTGTTACTTGTTGTTAAGTAGCGGTCAATTCCAAAAGTGTTAAAGGTTGAGCCAACGGCTGTTCTATTCCACTGGTTAGTTCTTGGGTTTGTAGGGCCGCTGTTCTCCGAAATAGACTCTACAGCCCAAATATTGATGTCTTTGCTATAATTAGTGAAAGGTTCTTGATTTAACAGGTAATTAGCCATTCGCTTTACATCATCTTGAAATTTTGCCATTTCAGTGCTGGTGTACCCTTCGGCAATAAAGGTAATATCTAAATTCTCGTTTGGGTTTCCGTTGTTAACTATGCGAGATGTTTTGTACTCTGGCCATTGTTTTTTGGCTATGCTAATATCGTTGGGATTGATACTAAAACTATATAGCGTTTCAAACTTGCCCGTTTGCTTTTCGCGGTGGTAAAAGTTTACAGTAACGGGTTTTTTTGGGTAAGGTATTCGGGTAACCTGCTCAAATGCTTTCGACTGGGTTTTAGCCTCCTCAATGCTTTGCCACTCTTGAAAAAGAGTACAAAAACCGTAGGTGTATAAAAGGGTTTGCG
>CAZTFJ010000035.1:4915-12405 GCA_964612255.1 uncultured Rikenellaceae bacterium
TATCGCGCACTTCAACCTTGTAGCTGCCAAGGTTTAGGGTGCTTGTTGTTTGAGCATGCGAACCGCTCCAGTGAGGTTCTTCACTTAATCCTTTTAGGTAGATGTACTGTGAGCTGTTGTTTCCGGCAAGGTAGTAGTCTATTCTTAAGGCTTTATTCTCGAACCAGCTACTAAAATCTTCCTGAGCAATTGAAGTTCTCAGACAAAGGAAAAATAGTGATGCAGCCAATGCAATAAGTCTTGATGTTTTCAGCTGTTTCGCTTTTTTACTGCAAGATACTCTATTTATGAGCAAATTTTTCAACTTCTCTGAAAACCCGCAAGAAATTTCCTCCCCAAATTTTCTTTATCTCTTTTTCGTTATACCCTCTGCGGAGCAGTTCTACAGTAATGTTTATCATTTGGCTTGCATCGGCACAGTCGGCAATGGCACCACCGCCATCAAAGTCGCTTCCAATGCCTACGTAATCAATTCCAACTAGGTTTACAACGTGGTCAATATGGTTAACAAGATCTTTCACGGTGGCCAGTTTTGGAGGGAACTGCTCATCAACAGCATACCAGTCTTCAATAGCTTTTTTTCTAGTCTCAGGATCTAGATCGCGGAAGTAGCCATACGTGGCTCTAACCTCGGCTCGAGCGCTCTCGCGGGCGGGAAAAGGCTCCGGGGTTTTAAGGTAGGCGCTTAGCAAGCACATTTGAATAACGCCGCCATTGTTAGCTAGTTTCACAAGCATATCGTCGGTTAGGTTTCGCGGGTTATCGCAAAGTGCCCTAACGCAGCTATGCGATGCAATTACCGGAACTTTGCTGTGTTCAAGCACTTGGTAAAAGGCATCGTCTGATATATGGCTAACATCTATCATCATACCCAGGCGGTTAAGTTCATTAACCACATCAATGCCCAGAAGGCTTAAACCATTATGTTCGGGGCCTTTGGGGTCGGTTGATGAGTCGCAGATATCGTTGTTTCGGGTGTGCGAAAGGGTGAGGTATCGTGCGCCCAGGTTGTAAAATTCTTGCAATTTGCCAATATCTTGTCCCATGGGGTAGCCGTTTTCTACACCTATGTATATGGCTCTTTTACTCTCTTTTTTGATATTGTAGATATCATCGGCTTTAAGCGCAATGGCAGCTCTGTTGGGATAGTTTTTTATGCTACTATGAACCGCATCGAAAATGCTAATTGCCTGGTTATAGGCTTCGGTGTTTTTATCGGGAGTTCGCTCGCCTTGCCCAATAAATACAGCAAAAAATGCGGCATCTAGGCCACCTTTTTCCATTTTACCAAGGGTAACGCGTCCGCGAGAGGTAAGGCTATCGTCGGCAAAGTTGAATCCATCGCGGTTAAACATCAGTGGGGTATCGGTGTGAGTATCAATTGTTACAATGCGTGAGTGAATGTCCCATGCTTTGTTTAAAAGTTGTTCCTCATTGTTGTTTGCACAACTTGCAAAAAGCAAAACTAGCGCCAGGTAAAAAGGTGTTTTCTTTCTCATTGGAGTAGTTAATATAATTAGGTATGGATGTAAGACATTTTGACCTTGTTAGGGTTTAACATTAGAATCATACAAAATACGAAATGGAAAAGCCCAAGGCGCTATTGCACCCTGGGCTTTTTTATTTAAAATCTTTATGTCTAATTGGTTTTCAGAGTAATTTTAATTCCAATATCGTCATGGATAAAATTATCTTTTAGGTTGTCGAATACCGATTTTGACCCGTAGTTCACGTTCCAATCGGTTCGGTTAATTACGAACTGTGGTGTTTGGGCGTGTATTGTAAGGTCTGAAATTTCAATTTTGGCAGGGAAATTAACTTTGCGCGTAATGCCCTTTATGGTTAGGTTACCCTCTATGCGATGCGTTGGGGTAATATTATCTTCATTATTTGCAACGCCCTCTATAGCAGTAACGGAAGCGAACTTAAAGCTAGCAGTTGGGAACGAATCAACAGCAAAAAAATCGGCCGATTTCAGATGCCCTACCAGATTGGCGTTCATTTCGGGGGCTTCAATATCATCAACAATAATTGAGTTCATATCCAGAGTAAACTCTCCACCTAATAGTTTACCATCCTTTAGGTATAGTTTACCATCTTTTATTGATAGGGTTCCGTAGTGAGTGCCCGTTGGTTTTGTTCCAAGCCATTCAATCTGGCTTAACTCAAGATTTGGGTTAAGAATGCTGGCATCTTTTGGGAAACTGATTTCTGTAGCCTCACCAGATTTTACTTTTTCGCCCTCGGGGTTTTGCATACAACTGGTAGTTGCAATTGCTAGCAGAGCTGCCATAACAAGAATTGATTTTGTTTTCATAGTATTTGTTTTTTTAGTTTGTTTCAATGAAAAAAGCATTGTTTCTGTTGTGGTTAAGAAACAATGCTTTACGAAAAATGTTCGAAACTAAAATGGGGTGCTATTCCTGCTGTTCTCCCTCAAAGGTGAAATCGGAAAGGTTAAAACGCTCTAGTATTGATTTATCGTTAATCTCTTTCGACAGAGAGGTTATGGTGTCGATGGGAACTTGGAAAAGATCCAGAATAAGCAATCCATCTAGCGCATTGTTGAATTTGGGGTCAACATTAAACCCAATAATTTTACCGTTTAGCTTTAGGTACTTCTTTAGCAGAACGGGCATTCTAAAGTCGTTGGTTTCAATATCCTGAATAAATTTATCGAGTTTGTTCAGGTCGTTACTTTTCTCAAAAATAACCTCGGTATCGTCTTTGCTTATTGGTACCCTAAAGGTATTTCGGGGTGAAATGAAACGGGCAAACTCATGATCGTAATAGTTTGCCTTCATAAAATTTATTATGAGACCTTTAGAGAAATTTGAGAAACGGTTCGAAATGCTTACCGGCCCAATAAGATAACGATACTCAGGATTTTTTATAAGGAAATAAAGAATTCCTTTCCATAGCAAAAATAAGGGGAGCGGTTTTCGTTGGTACTCTTTAACAATAAACGATCGGCCAAGCTCTATACTTTGGGTTAGGATAGATGAGAACCCGTTGTCAATTTTCAAAAGGCTTTGGATGTAAAAACCCTTTTTGCCGTATCGGTTCAGAATTTCTTTGCCTTTACCCACACGGTATGCGCCAACAATTGTTTTCTCGTCTTCGTCCCACACAAAAAGCTGGTTGTAGTACAAATCAAACTCATCAACATCCATTTTCCTATTGGTACCCTCTCCAATTTCGCGGAAAGTTACCTCACGGAGCCTGCCCAGTTCGGTCATTATATGGGGCATATCAACCGAAGGAGCACAAAAGATGCTGAAATTTTTGCTAGTGAAAAGCAGGTTGTTTTCTCTTAATGCTTCCACCTCGCTTTCAATAAGTTCTTGCAATATCGGTGCAATAATATCCTGTGGCTTTGGTTCGCGCTTTAGCTTGTAGTTAAAAAACTTACGTACTTCAATTGACGATCCAAGAGCATATGTTTTAAGCCTAAGGAATCGGCCAAATCTCGAAATGTCGGTAAATTCATTCTGCTCCTTTACAGTGATGGGAATGCCTAGACGTAGTTTTACAACCTTATTCTTTTTATTAAAAAGTTCCGATGGCAGCTTGGCTGTGCGAAGCATTGGGTGTATTAGCCCAAGAATATGAAAAAGCCTGCTGTTTGTCCCTTTAAAGTAAACAGGGATAATGGGCACTTCCATCTTTTTAATAAACTTGATAATGGAGTCGCTCCATTGCTTATCGGCCACTCCGGGAGCTTCTGTGTTATAGTATGTTGACACCTCGCCAGCAGGGAAAATCCCCAGCGGTTTGCCATCGCGAATATGGTTTAAGGCTTCCTTAATGCCAGCCATACTGGCGGCAATTTGCGATTGTCCTTCAAAAGGATCAACGGGTACAATGTACTCTTTTATGGGGTCAATTCGCCTAAGAAGAAAATTTGCCATTACCTTAAAATCGGGGCGAATTTCAGAAATAATTTTTAGCAAAATAAGCCCATCAATTCCACCGTAAGGATGGTTTGAAACGATAATAAATGGCCCTTCTTTGGGAATTCTTTTCAGCTCATCGGCACTTAATTCGTATTGAATTTGGAGCCGTTCTAACAACGAGTCTAAAAATTCTAAGCCCTTAAGATGGCTAATCTGAGAATACTCTTTGTTTATTTTGTTGATTTTTAGGATAGACATCAGCATCTTGGCTATACCTTCTCCACCCAAAGCATTTAGTCCCGCTGCCTTCTTGAAATCTTTTGAATCAACCAGTTTCATGAGTAATAAATAAAGTTTGTCTTAATTATTTGTCCAATTTTTGTGTCGCAATTTACAAATTTCTTAACTTCATTCCCTATCTTGCTACACATTGTGCTTGTAAAATATTGCAATTAGCTGTTGTTTTTATAGCATAGCATTAAGGTTTACCTCTTTGTTAAAATTGATTGTAACTTAACATATTTTTTACCGTTATTCTAACTCAAGTTAAAACTCAAACTATTAATTTTGTAGCATTATTCTTTTGCCGATAATTAAATATTAAAACTATGAGAAAACTAATCACACTAATCTGTTTGCTTAGCATTAGTATTGGTTCATTTGCCGAGCGCTATGTAACCCGTCATGACGATATTAAAACCTTCATGGGAACTACCACATACGTAGTGCTAGAAGATAACCCTATGTCGGAGTATAATTTTAAAATTAAAGAGGCAGTAGAAAAGTCGTGGACTATAACTCCCTATGAGTTTATTAAGGCCACAGAGTTTGAGGAAATGCGTTCCGATATTAACAAGTCGTTTCTTGTTAAGCTCGACATAAAATTTACTGGCGATAAGTTGGAGGCCACATACAACTTCTTATCAGTGGTTCTTGGTGCAGCGGTAAAAAAGCATACCGATTTGCCCGATATATGTTCACTACCTTTAGCCTATAAAAGTGTTGGCGAGGAGAGCTACGCATACAAACTTGAAGGTTTGCTAAGGGTTGCTCAAAACCATATCCAGAACCTAAACAAGAATCCGAAGTTGATAAAAAAGAAGATATTTAAGCAGTATAACAAAAATCGTAAGCAGGTTAAAGAGAAGGAACTTTGGGTGGTTGAGCAAGATTTGGATAAAAGCGTTCGTAGCCTAAACGATGTGCGCAAAAACTACCCTCATACCGTTAAAATAGTTACCCCTGAGGATATTGAAAAGGCCGTTGCTGAGAAAAATCCGAACGTAATATATTTGCATAAGGTTGGCCCAGAGGGTACACGACTACAAGCCCGTTGTTACAAAATGTTGATTGATGCTGTCGATGGTAAGCTGTATTACCATACCTATCACAACATCAGTGGTAAAAGAGGCGACGGTTTCTTAGCAAAAGATTTTAAAAAGATTAAGTAGAGTTACAATAACCCATAGGCATCGCAAAATCGTTAAGGTTTTGCGATGCTTTTTTTACAAACAGAATTACCTAACAATAAGATATGGCCGACGAAAAGATTATTTTCTCAATGGTGGGCGTGAGCAAAATTTTTCCGCCCCAAAAAAAAGTTCTAAGCAATATTTACCTATCGTTTTTCTATGGTGCCAAAATTGGTATCATTGGTTTAAACGGTTCGGGTAAATCAACTTTGCTTAAAATTATAGCTGGGCTCGATAAGTCGTACCAGGGCGAGGTGGTTTTCTCGCCTGGCTACTCGGTGGGTTATTTAGAGCAAGAACCACAGCTCGATGAGACCAAAACCGTGAAGGAAATTGTTGAGGAGGGTGTAATGGATGTCGTTAACCTCATGCGACAGTACGACGAGGTAAACGCAAAGTTTGCCGAGCCCATGAGCGATGATGAGATGATGAAACTGGTTGAGTTGCAGGGCGAGCTAACCGAGAAGATTGACCATGCCGATGGCTGGAACCTCGACTCGAAGCTTGAGCGTGCAATGGATGCCCTACGTTGCCCAGAGCCTGACGCATCGATTAAAGTGCTATCGGGTGGTGAGCGTAGGCGTGTGGCTCTATGCCGTTTGTTGCTGCAGGAACCCGATGTGTTGTTGCTCGACGAGCCCACAAACCACCTCGATGCCGAGAGCGTGCAGTGGCTCGAGATGCATCTACAGCAATACAAGGGAACAGTAATTGCCATTACGCACGACCGTTACTTTCTCGATAATGTAGCTGGTTGGATTTTAGAACTCGATAGGGGCGAGGGAATTCCTTGGAAAGGGAACTACTCGTCGTGGTTGGAACAAAAATCGACTCGTTTGGCACAGGAGGAAAAGCAGGAGAGCAAGCGCAAAAAAACGCTGGAGCGAGAGCTCGAGTGGGTGCGGATGTCGCCTAAGGCAAGGCACGCCAAAAGCAAGGCACGCCTCTCTGCTTACGATAAGCTTATGAACGAGGACGCTAAACAGAAGGAGGAGCGCCTTGAGATTTTTATTCCAAATGGTCCTAGGCTGGGCGACTCAGTAATTGAAGCCAACAATGTGGCCAAAGGTTATGGCGATAAGCTGCTTTACGATAACCTGAACTTCAAACTACCTCCAAACGGAATTGTTGGAATTATTGGCCCTAACGGTGCCGGTAAAACAACCCTTTTTAGGTTGATTATGGGGCTCGAAACGCCCGATAAGGGAACCTTCGAGGTGGGTAAAACCGTTAAGCTGGCCTATGTCGATCAGCAGCACTCAGCTATCGATCCCGAAAAAACGGTGTTCGAGGTAATTTCCGGAGGGCTCGATTTTGTTATGCTTGGTGGCCGACAGGTTAATGCCAGAGCATACGTAGCACGCTTTAACTTTACTGGCGCCGATCAGGAGAAGAAGTGTGGCGTGCTATCGGGTGGCGAGCGCAACAGGTTGCACCTAGCGCTTGCGCTTAAAGAGGAGGGCAACGTAATTCTGCTCGACGAGCCAACCAACGATATCGATGTGAATACCCTACGTGCGCTTGAGGAGGGGCTTGAAAACTTTGCCGGATGCGCTGTGGTGATTAGCCATGACCGCTGGTTCCTCGATCGTATTGCTACGCATATACTTGCCTTTGAGGGCGATTCGCAGGTTTACTTTTTCGAGGGATCGTTTAGCGAGTACGAGGAGAATAAGCGCAAGCGCCTTGGCGACGATACCCCTAAACGTATTAAGTATAGGAAGTTGATGGAGTAAGAAACTCTTTTGTAACTATTTTACGGTTATTTTATAAAAGTATTTATACCTTTGGTTACCCTATGTGCCATAATTGTTATGGTATATGGGGTAACTTATATCAAAATATACTATAAAACTGAAAAAAATTAAAGAGTTATGAACGAGATTTTATATGTAAATAACGAGGAGCGGACTATGTCTATGCTGTGCCACCTTAGTGCGCTGGCAATGTTTATCATTCCTTTTGGGAGCGTGCTAGGGCCTTTAATTGTATGGCTTATTAAAAAAGATCAGTATGTTGAGGTTGACAGGCAGGGAAAGGATGCGCTAAATTTTCACCTGTCAATGCTAATTTATTCCATTATTGGTGGGATTCTAATTTTTTTGCTGGTTGGCATTTTTGT
>CAZTFJ010000035.1:12492-12746 GCA_964612255.1 uncultured Rikenellaceae bacterium
AATAAAATCGAACAGCGGGGAGCGTTTCGAGTATCCTCTCTCAATGAAATTTATTCGATAGCAATTATGAAACAAAGGCCATATCTAGTCTTTGTATTATTTGTGTTTTTGCTGATACCGTTTTCTTCTTTTGGGCAAAGGATTAGGTATAGAGATTATAAAAATCAGGTTACACTGGAGGGCTATTGTCAACAGGTGCAAAATCCAAAGCCACAACACGGTCACCGTAGATGCCCAACGTCAAGGGGGCAACC
>CAZTFJ010000036.1:0-10563 GCA_964612255.1 uncultured Rikenellaceae bacterium
AGAAAGTGGCATAAAGATGCCTCCAGTGAAAAAGGTAATGCTGCAAAGTAGGCTACAGAAAAGGCTACGAGAGCTAAATATGACTAATTTCAAGGAGTACATCGAGTACGTTTTTAGCAAGGAGGGGCTAAATGGTGAAATCATTCATATGCTCGATGTGGTTAGCACTAATAAAACGGATTTCTTTAGAGAGCCCGTTCATTTCGATTTTTTAAATAATACGGTATTACCCGAGTTTGTTGAGCAACGAGCTGGGTCCAGAACCATAAAAATATGGAGCGCCGGGTGCTCAAGCGGAGAAGAACCCTATACTTTGGCCATTGTGTTGGCCGAGTTTGCTGCTAAAAACCCTGGGTTCGACTTTTCAATTATTGGAACTGATATATCTACCCAAATACTGCAAAAAGCTGTAGATGCCGTTTACAAAGAAGATAGGGTGTCTATTATTCCTTTAGAAACAAAGCGTAAATACTTTTTGCGAAGCAAGGACAGACAAAACCCAACGGTTAAAGTTATAGGCGACCTTAGGAAAAAGGTTCGATTTGGTAGGTTAAATTTTATGGATAGCTATTACGATATGCCCGAAACCTTTGATGTGGTTTTTTGTCGGAATGTACTTATTTACTTCGATAGGCCAACGCAAGAAAAGGTTATCAATAAGCTATGCGATAAACTTAGGCCTAATGGATATTTCTTTTTAGGACATTCCGAGAGCATTATGAATATGGATGTACCTCTTAAGCAGGTAAAACCTACAATATTTCGCCGATTGTAACCCTAGCATTTTTAAACTAAATTTTTCTTTTGTATCTTGAGACTATCAAAAATATTCACCCTAATTTATGCCAAAATTATCTCTAACTACCACTTGATATGGGACATAAACTAACCGACGAGGAGCTGTTAGATGAGCTGAAGCGTCGTTTCGAGCAGAATAAAATAGCCGTTAAAGAGCTTAAATCGTTGAACGAAGAGCTAAAAACGGTAAATAAAAAGTTGGAAGAGTCGGAAGCGCTTAAAAGCCACTTTATATCCAACATCACTAACGAGATTATTAATCCGTTTACATCAATTCTTGGGCTTTCAAGAGCAATCCTCTCTGTTGATAAAGAGAATTGGAAAAAAGTAGTTTCAATGATTGCCCTAATTCACTCTGAGGCTTTTACCCTCGATTTTCAGTTTCGGAACATATTTGTAGCAGCAAAAATTGAAGCAGGAGAGATTTTTCCCGAAATTGTAAATACCGATGTACTTAGCCTTATCGATAGTGTAATAGAGAACTTTAAGTTTGAAGCCCGACGGAAGAAAATTAATATAGTTCTTGATCATAAACTGCCAGTTGATGCAAAGGGTATGTTTCTGTTCAAAACAGATCCTGAAAAATTGAAACTAATTTTGGCTAACCTGCTTAGCAATGCCATAAACTTTAGCTTTGAGGGAGGGAAGATTGAGATTATTGCCACAATGAATCAAAATGATTTGAGCATATGTGTTCGCGATCATGGCGTAGGAATAAGCAAAGAGAACCAAAAAATTATTTTTGATCGATTTAAAAGGCTCGATTCGGGCATAAATTCTCTGAACCGAGGCCATGGGCTAGGATTGTCTGTTAATAAAGCGGTTATTGAAATGCTTGATGGTAAAATTAAAATTGATAGCGAACTTGGCCAGGGGTCGTGCTTTACCATTATTATTCCAGAGAGTGAAGAGACCACGACAGATTTTGCATCGGATGCAAATGAAACTTTCTTTGAATCGGATGAGGAAACATTTTAACCCCTCACTATGGATCAACCAAATACTCACTTCTTATACCCTGCAGCTTTATTTGCTAATCGAGAATCGTTCAAGGTATCAACCATTTTAGGTTCTTGTGTTGCTGTATGCCTTTACGATCCAACTACTCAAATGGGAGGGATAAACCACTTCATGCTTCCCTTTTGGAATGGGCAAGGGTTGGCAAGTCCTAAGTATGGTAACATTGCCATTGAGCGTCTTGTAGAGAAAATGATAAGTATGGGCTGTAAAAAGGCTAACCTTAAGGCAAAAGTGTTTGGAGGGGGAGAGGTGATTGACACTAACATTTCGCAGTTTCAAATTGGCCAGCGTAACATTAAGCTTGCCATGGATATGCTCGAGGAGTTACGAATCCCAGTTGTAGCGAAAAGTGTAGGAGGTAAGCTAGGTCGCAAAATAGAGTATTGCACCGGTACAGGTGAGGTGAAACAACGGTATATCGATAGAACAATTACACAAAAAAATTAGCGCTTTAGCTCTAATTATCAAATCGTATGGCAAATAAAATTAGAGTTCTAATAGTAGACGATTCGGCAGTTGTTAGGCAAACGCTGAACCAAATTATTTCATCCGATCCCCATTTAGAGGTTATGGGAACGGCATCCGATCCGTATTTTGCGGCTAAAAAGATTGCCGATGAGGTCCCGGATGTTATTACCCTTGATGTGGAAATGCCCCGAATGGATGGCCTTACGTTTTTGAAGAAGATTATGACCCAGCATCCAATACCAGTGGTTATTATCTCTAGTTTGACTGAAAAAGGCACAGAAACAGGGATGAAAGCCCTTGAATTGGGAGCAGTTGATATAATTACTAAGCCCCAAGTAAACACCAAAGCATTTTTCGAAGAGTCGCGAATAAGAATTTGTGATGCCGTTAAAGCAGCAGCACATGCCCGGATTGCCAGAAAAAAAATAACCCTCGACCCCCACGCTGTGGAGCCCAAATACTCTGCCGATGCAATTCTTCCCCCTTCGCTGCCAACTCATAGTATGATTAAAACTACCGAGTATGTTATTGCTGTTGGAGCTTCAACGGGTGGAACAGAAGCACTTACAACGTTTCTTAAGGCAATGCCTCTCGATTCGCCTGGTATTGTTATTGTGCAGCATATGCCCGAGAAGTTTACTACATCATTTGCTGCCCGATTAAATGAAATATGTGATATTACGGTAAAAGAGGCCGAGACAGGCGACTCTGTAATTCGGGGACGAGCCCTTATTGCCCCGGGTAACTACCATATGCTTCTTAAGCGAAGCGGTGCCAGGTATTATGTAGAGATTAAAGACGGCCCATTGGTAAACCGCCATAGGCCATCGGTTGATGTGCTTTTCCGAAGCACTGCCCGTTATGCCGGTGCAAATGCTGTAGGTGTTATTATGACCGGAATGGGTGATGATGGAGCAAAGGGAATGCTAGAAATGAAACAGTCGGGTGCTAAAACTGTGGCACAGGACGAAAAAAGCTGTGTTGTGTTTGGTATGCCCAAAGAAGCAATAAAGCTCGGAGGTGTTGATAAAGTGTTGTCTCTCGAGTCTATAGCCCCATTTGTAATAAAACCAATTTAGTTACAAAGCGCTTGCAAAAGCGCTTTTTTTGAATTGCTCCATTACCTTTTTTTTCTTATAATTGCCTTTTGTGATATTCTAAGTCAATCCGCAATGCCATTACTATGCAAACATTATCCGATACAAATAAAGAAAAATCCGTAACGCAAAGAATCCCATTGTTTTATAAGTTTTTTTGTTGGTGTTCAGGGGCACGCCTGTACATTCTAAGGCAGTGCCCATCGGAGTATAACAAGTTTTACGGTATAGGCGTTATCGTTTTCCTAACAGGCATTATGGCTTCAATTTCAGGGGGGTATGCTCTTTTTACTGTTTTTAAAAAGTATGAAATTGCAGTTGCTTTTGGCGTTTTGTGGGGATTTGTAATCTTCTCAATAGACTGGTTTATTGTTTCAAGCCTAAAAAAGCAGCCAAAAAAGATAAAAGAGATTGGGATGGCAATCCCTCGATTTATTCTTGCTGTTTTAATTGCATTTGTTGTATCGATGCCATTAAAGCTTAAGCTTTTTGAACGAGAAATTGAGCAGCAAATAGTGTTCGATCAGCAGCAAAGTAATATCAAATACTCTGATCTTGTAGCCAAGGAATTTTCAGATATTGAGCGATTTGAGCAGCAGAACCAGCAGCTAAGAGAAGAGATTCGTACCAAGGAAGTTCAGCGAAATCAACTTTTTGAAATGATAGTGGCCGAAGCCGAGGGAATGAGCCCAACCAAAACACCTGGGAAAGGCCCTGTTTATCGTGAAAAGAAACAGGAATACGATAAGGTATCTGCAGAGCTCATTGAGCTAAGAGAAGCCAATAATCAAATAATCAACAGTAATAATGAGGCATTAAAAAGGCTACGGGAACAACGAGATAAAGCCGTTAGCAATGCAACAGTAGTTACTGCACAGTCCGATGGTTTTTTGGCTCGCCTACAAGCAATGAACTCGCTAACAAGTAGTAATACAAGTATTCAATGGACTAGCTGGTTTATAATATTGCTTTTCATTACCATTGAGAGTGCACCTATAATTGTAAAACTTTTATCGGGTAGAGGCCCCTACGACGATTTGCTCGATGCTGAGGAGTACAAGAAGCAGGTTGAGATTCGCCGTGATGTGGTTCAACTTGAGCTTACAGAGGATCATCATATCGACCTTCATCGCCTGCTTGAGAAGGAGCGCAACGACAGGCTGTTTGATGTGGAGAAGGATCATATTAAGCAAGAGGCCGAGGCGCTAAGCGAAATTAATCAGCTTAAAATCACAAAGTGGAAAGAGGACGAAATAGGCAAGCTTAATGCCGATTCACAAACTCAGAAACCAGAAAGTACAGAAACCGAAGAAAACGAGGACGAGGTTAGCAAGCTATTTATGCCCGAAGAGTCGCCAGAACTTAAAGATATTCCTGAAGTTATGGACGATGAGCAAGAGCAGGAGGCGCTTTCATTTGAGGCAGAAGATCCCAAAAAAGATACAACAAATTTTAATTAGCATACTTCACACTACAGATTTTTAGTTACATTTTAGCGATTATAACAAATATTATCTATTTTTAGTCAAATTTTCCGACTATGCAGCACAACTATTCAAAGTGGTATGTTTTTCGATTCACGCTTATAACTTTTATAGCAACTTTTGTTTTTTTGCTGATACTTATTTTTACGCAAGCTCAGCTACAGAACCTTGCCCTAAATGGAAAAGGAATAGCGCAGCTGCATAACCAATTTCCTATTCTATATTTGTTATACCTAATTCCCTTTGCGCTCGCTACTATTTCGTACTACTTTGCACGTTATATTTCTCGCATCCAGTTCGAAGCCAAAGAGTTTGCCGAGAAGGAAACTACCCATCAACGTAAATTATATCGGTTTGTGCAAAAGCTTAAAGAAGGAGATATTGAGGCCGATTTTACTCCCGATGAAACTGATGTTCTGGGTAAGGCCATTGTAAATCTTCGTGATACCTTAAAGCAAAGCAAGGAGGAGGAAGCGCTAAGAAGGCAAGAGGATGAGCAGCGCAGCTGGACTGCTGAAGGGCTAGCCAAATTTGGTGAAATATTACGTTCGGAAAAGGATGATATTGACGAATTATCATACCTAATCATCAGTAATTTAGTTAAGTATGTCGATGCGAATCAGGGTGGGTTCTACTTGCTTGATGATACCGATCCGGGTGATAAATACTTTAAACTAACAGCTTGCTATGCATATGAGCGTAGAAAGTATGCCGATAGTCGCATTGAGTGGGGTGAGGGTTTGGTTGGGGCTTGTGCCCTTGAAGGCCAAACTTCAGTGCTTAAAAAAGTACCCGATTCGTACCTTAAAATCACTTCTGGCTTAGGAACAGCAAACCCCAAAAATATTGCATTGGTTCCTCTTAAGGTTAATGAAGAGGTACACGGGGTTATTGAAATTGCAGCATTTAAGCCTTTTGAGCAACACACCATTGATTTTATTGAGAAAGTAGCAGAAAGCATTGCCTCAACCATATCAAACACCAAGATAAATATTCGTACAGCCAAATTGCTTAAGGAATCGCAAAATCAGGCAGAAACGATTCAGGTTTAGGAAGAGCATATGCGTCAGTATATGGAGGAGCTGCAGGCAACTCAGGAGGAGGCCGCTAGGCAAGCAGAGAAATTTATCAGTTTTACCAACTCGGTAAACCATACCTTAATTCGGGCCGAGTACGATGTGAATGGTATCATGCAGTATGCCAATACCAAATTCTTAAATAAACTTGAATACACCTCAAATAAAGAGGTTGAGGGCAAGCATATATCAATGTTTATTAATAAGAAAGACCGCGTTTGGTTCGATGAGATTTGGGAGGGTTTATCGCAAGGTGGTCATCACTTTGAGGGCGATATGAAGCACGTAACCAAAAATGGAAAGGATTTATGGACCATTGCTACCTATACCTGTGTTCGTAACCCTAATGGAGGTGTAGAAAAAATATTGTTCCTGGCAATCGATACTACTGAGCAAAAAAATCAGAGTTTGGATTTTGAAGGTCAAATTGAAGCGCTTAACCGCTCTAGCATAAAAATTGAGTTTTGCCCAACAGGTGATATTATTGATGCCAACGAAAAATTTCAGCAAACCTTTGGTTTCTCTTTGGCCGAGGCTAAAGCAAAATCAATTTTTGATCTTTACCACGCCAATGAGCGTAAACAAATTGATAGCATATGGGACGATGTAACCCACGGCATTCCGTTTGAAGGTCAGCTGAAAATGCTAATGAAAGATAATGAGGAACGCTGGTTTAGGGGTACATATACTGCTGTGAACGATATGTATGGTGAGGTTGCCAAAGTGGTTTTCATTGGCCATGACAATACACGTGAAAAGCTTATGGAGCTTGAATCAATGGAGCAAACAGAGCAGTTACGGAAGCAGGAGGAGATGCTTCGTCAGAATGAGATTGAACTTAACCGCAAGCTGCGTGAAGCTAAGGAGGATATTAAAAATCAATTTAAGGAGATAGAAAAGGTTAAGATTAGAAATGAGAAAACCCTTGAGGGATTCCTTGATGCCATTATTACCGTTGATCAAGATGGAATAGTTCAGTTCTTCAATAAGGCTGCCGAAGAGCTGCTGGGGGTTACCAAAGATGAAATCTTGGGGCAAAGCATAAGAATTCTTTTCCCGCCCGATGCGACAGATAACGACGAGTTTTTAGCCTCATTCCTCGATCCAGATAAACAAGCAATTGTTGGTGAGCGCCGAGAGATTGAAATAACTCGAAAGGATGGCGAAGATTTAAACGTTCTTATGCTTCTAACCGAATCGAAAGTAGGACGTGAACTTACCATCACAGCATTTATTCAGAATATTTCAGTTGATTTGTTCTAACTGAGATTTATATTAGCGCAATAACTGAGAGGTCAGCACCATATGCTACCTCTCTTTTTTCTTTTTCTAACGCATAACAATAATTTCAAAAACAAGGTAAAAATTGTTACTTTTGTAGATAGGATTTCTGTAATCAGGTTCCAATAATTTTCAGCAATTTATTGATTTATGGAGAGTTTTGTAGTTTCAGCACGTAAATACCGCCCATCAACATTCAAGAGTGTTATTGGTCAAGATTCCCTAACCACAACCCTTAAGAATGCTATACAACGGAATCAGCTTGCTCAGGCCTATTTGTTTTGCGGTCCTCGTGGAGTGGGCAAAACTACCTGTGCACGCATTTTTGCCAAAACAATAAATTGTCTTAATCCAACGCCCGAGATGGAGGCTTGTGGGGAGTGCGAGAGTTGTAAAGCCTTTACCAGCCAGCGCTCTTTTAATATCCACGAGCTCGATGCTGCCTCAAATAGCTCCGTTGAGGGTATTCGTAAGCTAATAGAGCAGGTGCGTATCCCACCTCAAATTGGTAAGTATAGCGTATATATTATCGATGAGGTTCATATGCTCTCCCTGGCAGCGTTTAATGCTTTTCTTAAAACACTCGAGGAGCCACCTGCACATGCCATTTTTATTCTGGCTACTACAGAAAAGCACAAAATATTACCAACTATCTTATCGCGTTGCCAAATATACGATTTTAACCGTATTAGGGTCGAGGATACTGTGAAATATCTGGAGTACATTGCAACGCAGGAGAATGTAACCTACGAGCTTGAAGGGCTAAATATCATTGCCCAGAAGGCCGATGGTGCAATGCGCGATGCGCTATCAATTTTTGACCAAGTAGTAAGCTTTAGCGATAACAACATCACCTACCAAAAGGTGATTGAGAATTTGAACGTACTCGATTTTCAGTACTACTTCACACTTACCGATAGTTTTATTCAGGCCGATTTTGCCAACGCGCTTAGAGTATTCGATGAGTTACTCTCAAAAGGCTTTGATGTGCAGCAGTTTACCAGTGGCCTTAGCGAACACCTCCGTAACCTGTTGGTTTGTAAAGATCCACAAACAGCTCAGATTCTTGAGGTTGGTGCAGCCATTGCTGAGCGTTACATCCAGTATGCTACAGAATGTTCTGTCGATTTTCTGGTAAAAGCACTCGATGTGGTTAACCAGGCCGATATAACATACCGGCAAAGCAGTAATCAGCGTTTGCATATCGAACTTATGCTGATTAGGTTGTGTGGACTTAATCAAGAAAAAAAAAAATAGCCTCTTCGAATGGTTAGAGTCTCCGTCGTACGAACTGAGCGTTTTAAATACCGACGATAGTCAACCAAATACACCTATAGCAGCAGCTAAATCAAAACCAGCCGAGCAAAAGCCTGTTGTAACAAAACCACCTGTGCTCAAGGCTTCACCCAAAAGTTTCTCCATTAAGGATGCCCTTGAGGGGAAAATAACTGCTGCCCCATTACAGGTTTCAGAGGATAATCCTAACGAAGAGGAATCAGCTGAAGATATTGCCGAAACCGATTTAGCTGAAGAAACCGATGAGATACTTGCTCAGGAAGATTTGGAGCGTTTTTGGCACCAGTTTGTGCAAACTCATCTATCAGATAAACCCCGATTTGCAAGCTTGCTAACCACCTACGAGCCTGTTGTGGGGGCAAATTCTCAGGTGAAAATTGTTTTCGAATCGCAGTTACAGCTTGATATGTTTCTTGAGATAAAGAATGATTTGACCCATTTCCTAAGAGCAAAATTGGGTAATAGGTCTGTTGCTATCGACGAGTCATTCCAAAGCCAATCGACAGGGAGTGGTAAGATTTACACTGTAGAGGATAGGTTTAAGTACTTGAGCCAGAAAAACCCGAAGCTGCTAACCCTAAAGCAACAGCTAAACTTAGACTTTGACTAGTGTTACTGGCTAAACATTTATTTAATCACATTGTTTGTTTTATATACATTTAATTATTTTCTAACCTAAAAACTATAACATTATGCTAAATCAAAGAGTTTACAACGCAATTAACGAACAGATTAATGCAGAAATTTGGTCCGCTTATATGTATCTGTCAATGTCTGGCTATTTTGCTGCCGAAGGCCTTAATGGCTTTGCCAATTGGATGAGGGTACAATGGCAAGAGGAGCTTACTCACGCCATGAAATTTTTTGATTATGTAGTTGAGCGTGGCGAGAAACCTGTTCTAAAACCTATTGATGAAGTTCCTGAAAAGTGGGATAATGCCCTACATGCTATGGAGGAAACCCTCAAGCATGAGCAAAAGGTAACCTCTTTGATTAACAACATTATGGACGTTGCCATAGAGGAGAAAGATCATGCCACCAAAAGTATGTTGCAGTGGTTTATAGATGAGCAGGTAGAAGAGGAAGCAAGTGCTCAAGAAATTATTGATAGCCTGAAACTTATTGGCGACAAGGGGCACGGTGTATTTATGCTTGACAAGGAGCTTAAAGGTCGCCAGTTTGTTGACGAAACAGCTGCAGAGTAGTAAGTTTTATTGAAATATTACTAGCTAAGGTAAAACTTAGGCTAAAGATTTTAAGCCGCATCGTTTTTGTTGACGATGCGGCTTTTTTGAAAAACGATAATCATGGTTATTTTCGATGACTTATTCTACTCAAAATATTCAAAGGCATCAATAATATCTAGATAAACGCCATCAAATCCTTTTGCTAATATTTTATCGAGATATGCATCTTGCGATCCAAATATTATCGATTTCCAATAGTTGTTCCAGTACCTAACCTTGTAGTTTCCCTCCCAGTCGGGGTTTTCAGCTTCAAGCCATTCGGGTTCATCAGTATTCCAACTATTGTCCCAGTAAAACCTATAATCTTCAGCTTCGCCAATGCTCATATAGCATACAACTAATCGTGAATGTTGGTTGTGTTTTGTTTTTAGCGCAGCAACCTGCTCGCTGGTTAGCTCCAAATTGTCTGAAAAAAACAGGTCAATAATCAATACATCGTAATCTGTTTGGCTTATCAAATTTACCATTTCCGAAGGTGACGAAAAGTTTGATGGGTTTAAAAGATAAAGAAAATTCTTTGCATCGGATAGGCTGTTAATGTCCTCTTCGTTAGAGTTATATGGTTTTGTTGGATAGGTGGGGACTTGATCCAATTCTCTGCTTGGTGCAGCAAAACCTATGTACCCTTTGGCAAAGTTTTTTTGGTATGATAAATCAATGTTGGCAGTTGTCCAGCAGTAATCGGTAACTAGAACAGCAACCGAATTGGCGGTGCACTTATCTAAAAAATCGGTAAGGTATTCAGCAGTCTTGTGCGCGTGGATTTCATCAAGCCCGACGTGCGACGGGTTCAGAC
>CAZTFJ010000036.1:10573-12716 GCA_964612255.1 uncultured Rikenellaceae bacterium
GTTATCGTTGTCGTATCCAAAGTATAGATCTTGATGGCCCACCCCGTCGATAGCATCGATATGGTTTTGATGAACAGAGGCGTCTGGTTCTCCTGTAGATGTTACTAGCTCCTGCCCGTTTTGAGGAATTACAATAAAATCATTATCAATAGTATGGGCATAGTTAGCAATTTCAATTACAAACTTCCTCATTTCTTCCTTAAAATCAACATCTTCAATATCGTCAGAACATGTTATGCTAAGGAAGGCTACCGCTATTAATAAAAGTTTTTTCATGGCTTTAGGTTTTATAAGGTATAACGACAGATAGAGATGAATGAAATATGAAAGCATTTATAAAATGAATGAACACAGGCTAATACTATTTTGGTAATAGGCATAAAGTCAATAAGAAGGACCACGTTGTTCGTAAAACTGAATTCTTTGTGATTAAATAATCAGCATAGAAATAGCATAGGTTATTTGCAAAATTGCTAAGCAAACCCAGTAAGTAACCGTTAAGAAAATTAGAGAACAGCAATAACACTTACGTAAAGTTACGTTTAGTATTATGCGTAGCGCAACTAATTGGTGGTATTTTTTTAATTTTTATTTATCCCAACAAACTTAATCTTGATGTTCTACAAGATTAAGTTGCCAATTTGATAAAACGCAAACGATACAATCCAGGCTAAAGCAGTTGTGTAAAAAATGGTGAACGCTGCCCACTTCCAGCTACCCGATTCTTTCTTTATAGCGGCAATAACAGCAACGCAAGGGAAGTATATTAGAATAAATAGGAGGAAAGAGAATGCGCTGAGCGGTGTATAAACCTTATCACCTTTTCGGGGGCCACTGGTGTGTACCTCATTCTGTAAATTGTGAATTAGCGTTTGGTTAGTTTCGTCGCTATCGGTTCCAGCTTGCACTAGCACCCCTAGCGTGCTTACCACAATCTCTTTTGCTGCAATGCCCGAAAGCAGGCTAACTCCCATTTTCCAATCGAAGCCAAGGGGGCGTATTACGGGTTCTATGGTTTTTCCAATTCGTCCTAAGAATGAGTTAGCCTGTTGTTCTGCTACCATTTGGTTTTCAATAACCTGTAACTGAGCTTTAAGCTCCTTAATCTCTTCTTCGGATTTAGCAGATTTAGTTTGATTGAGTTGCGTGTTTACCTGCTCAATTTTACTAGTGTAGTTTTGGCTGTATTCAACATTATTTGGGTAGTACTCTAGTGCCCAGATTATTATAACAGCAATTAGAATAACTCCACCCATTTTCTTTAGATATTGTGAAGCCCTAAACCACATATGCCTAATGGTTGATTTTAGCGTAGGGATTCGGTAGGGGGGGAGTTCCATTACAAAAGGAATGTCATCGCCCTTAAACAGCGTTTTTTTAAAAATCATAGCCATGATTATGGCAATGGTAATTCCAATGAGATATACCAAAAATAGGAGCGATCCTGCTCGCTCGGGGAAAAATGCTCCTAGAATTAAGATGTAAACCGGTAACCTTGCACTGCATGACATAAAGGGGTTGATAAGCATGGTAACCATACGGTTATTCCTGTTTTCGATGGTACGTGTTGCCATAATGGCTGGCACATTGCAGCCAAAACCCATAATAAGAGGAATAAAAGACTTGCCGTGTAGCCCAATTTTGTGCATTAGCTTATCCATAATAAAAACTGCACGAGCCATATACCCCGTATCTTCAAGTATTGATAAGAAGAAAAACAGTAGTAGAATGTTTGGTAAGAAAATAATTACGCTGCCCACACCGTTTATTATGCCACCAATAAGCAAATCTTTAAATGCCCCGTTAGGCATAATATCGTTTAAAAATGTGCTAAGTAAGGCAATGCCATTGTCAATCCAGTCCATGGGATAAGCGCCAAGCTTAAATGTGGTGAAAAAGCTAAACCACATGAAGAAAAGGAATATGGGGAACCCAAAAAATTTATGGGTAACAAAGCTGTCGATGGTTTGGGTGTTCTGGCGTTTTTTTGTGGGGCTTTCGGTATAGGTCTCTTTTAGTGCCCCAGCAATAAATCCATACTTAGCATCGGTTACCAGCGTTTCGGAATCCTCATTGTAAATCTCCTCAAGACGTTTTATCTGCAAGTTTGTAACGTTAGCTATTTCTTGATGCCCAGTTGAGG
>CAZTFJ010000037.1:0-1328 GCA_964612255.1 uncultured Rikenellaceae bacterium
CTGGCGCAAAAGATGTTTTTGTGTTCGATAATACCTGCGATACATGGAATAGGTGCTACGCCAATAGCGGAATTGAGGACGCTGTGAAAAATGCGGGTGGAAAAATGGTGCCTGGAAATACAGAGGATTACTATAAAACCGTTTCCATACCCAATGGCAAAAAGCTTAAGGAAGCCAAGGTGCACGAACTCGTACTAAATTCCGATGTGCTTATTAATGTGCCTGTGCTAAAGCATCACAGCTCGGCCAAGGTAACCATCTGTATGAAAAACCTAATGGGTGTAGTATGGGATAGGCGCTATTGGCACCGCAACGATTTGCATCAATGTATAGCCGATTTTACCACCTGGTGCAAACCAACCCTAAATGTGGTAGATGCATACCGTGTTATGACTCGCAATGGGCCAAGAGGGGTAAGTCAGGCCGATTTGGTGATGAAAAAATCGCTACTTATTTCAACCGATATGGTTGCTGCCGATGCCGCTGCGGCCAAAATTTTTGGAACAGATCCCTCCGAAATAGGCCACATTAAAATTGCTCACAATATGGGCTTAGGTAATATGAATCTCGATGAACTTAATATTGAACGCCTAAAGGTTTAACAATTGTTGCTATGCTGAATTTTATTTCACTTCGTAGGGCTCGGAGGGTGTTGGCTGCTCTGTACTTCTTGCTATTCCTTTTTGTTTTTGTCGATTTTTCGCAGTCGTTTTCGCCCAGCTTTATTAACGGACTTCTTTACCTTCAGTTTACACCATCGGTACTTCAGTTTTTTAAGATTGGTGGGCTGTTAGCTTCAGGCTTTATTGTGGTGGCTATACTAACCCTTCTGTTTGGCCGTGTTTACTGCTCGGTGATTTGCCCTTTAGGCATTTTTCAGGATATTGTTGCCCGGTTACGCCTTAAAAGGCCTCGCTATAAATATTTTCGACCTTGGAATTTAGTTAGATATATTTCGTTAGCAATTGTTGTGATAGCTGCACTGGCTGGTTCGCTTTCGTTATTGTATTGGCTCGACCCCTACAGCTTTGCTGGCCGTATATTTTCCAATTTAGTAAGGCCTATTTACTATGCAGCCAATAACTTAATGGTTGATGTTTTGGGAATGTTCAACAGCTATGCTTTGCATCATGTAGAGTTTAAAGCCGTGCTCAGCTGCCAGCGTTGCGGCGTAGTCCAGTCCTCCGCTGATCAGGGGCCAGGAGAGCATGGGCTCGCCTCCTCCGGCAATCAGGATGTTCAGCTCACAGGGCTCAATGCGCGCAGGATCAATGAAGTACCTGAGCATCGCCCTGAGCGCTTCCGGGCTTAACTCGCTGTCGGAACGC
>CAZTFJ010000037.1:1338-12709 GCA_964612255.1 uncultured Rikenellaceae bacterium
GAGTTTAAAGCCGTGCCTTAGCAAGGAGTTGCTGTAACAGCATCGTTAACCTTGGCCTTAGCCTTGGTGGCATGGCGTTGGGGGCGCATCTTCTGTAACTCGTTTTGTCCGGTTGGTGCTGTTCTAGGCCTTTTGTCAAAGTTCTCAATTTTTAAACTAGCTATCGACGAGAACGCTTGTACGGCTTGCGGACGGTGCTCGCGCGATTGCAAAGCCAGCTGCATTGATGTTAAAAATAGAAATATTGATTTTTCGCGATGCGTAGCTTGCTATAACTGCATTGGCAGCTGTAAGGAGGGAGGCATTAGCTATAAGTTTGCCTACGCAAAAAAGAGTGTTGCAAAGTTGACCAAAGCTGATACTTCACGCCGTGGTTTTATTTCAACTTTCACAGGAATGATGGTGGGAGCAACGTTAGTTGGGAAAAGTTTTTCGACTTTAGCCAAAGGGAGTGGCTTGTCGCTAAACTCATCTGATACGAATGGTAAAACCAAGTTGCCCAAAGGCTCAACTGCTGGTCATAGGCCAAACAAGCGCTCGGCACCAATTACTCCTCCAGGTTCTTACGCCCAACGCGATTTTCTGAATGCATGTACAGCATGCCATCTTTGCGTATCTGTTTGTCCTACGCATGTTATTCAACCATCGATTAGTGAGTATGGATTTATGGGGCTATTGCAACCACATATGGACTTTCATGCAGGGTTTTGCAATTTTGAGTGTACCCTTTGCGGCGATGTTTGCCCCACTGGGGCAATCAGACCCCTCGATTTGGAAACCAAAAAGCGGGTTCAGCTTGGTAAAGCTCAATTCCATATGGGCAACTGTATTGTTAAGGTCGATAGAACCGATTGCGGGGCTTGCTCAGAGCATTGCCCAACAAAAGCAGTACAAATGGTGCCTTGGCAGGGGTTGCTCCTACCAGAGGTTAACCAGGATATTTGTATTGGCTGTGGTGCCTGCGAGTACGCCTGCCCAACCGTTCCTTATAAAGCAATATTTGTGAATGGCAATGTTGAGCATCAGGTGGCTCAGCTCCCCGAGCAGATGGATGATGCCCCAAGAGAATCGGATATGGATGAATTCCCATTCTAGTTTTTCAATCGATTACCTAAAATCTTATAAAAATGAAAGCCAAACAATTCTTTTATCTAGCCTTTCCTTTAATGCTAATGGTATTTGCTACGTGTACTCAACCTCAGCAAACCAAACAGAACGATTGGGCCATAGCCCTGCATGGTGGAGCCGGAGCAATGAGTCCCGAAAACTACACAGCAGAACAGGTTCAGCAATACCAAACCGAGCTGAATGCTGCCCTGAAAATTGGTGAGGACATTCTGGCCAATGGTGGAACCAGCATCGATGCTGTTGAAAAGGTGGTGAATTATCTTGAAGATTGCCCTCTTTTCAATGCGGGCAAGGGTGCCGTATTTACCCATGATGGCAAGAATGAACTCGATGCTGCTATTATGGATGGAGCCAATTTGCAGGCTGGTGCTGTAGCAGGTATTGGTAATATCAAAAATCCAATATCGGCAGCCCGTATGGTAATGGAAAAATCGGAGCACGTGCTTATGGTAGGTAAAGGAGCTTCGCTATTTGCTTCGCAAAATGGTGCTCAGGTAGTCGATAGCTCATACTTTCACACCGAAAAAAGTTACCGTGCCTTACAACGAGCCCTTGAGCGTGATAAGAAAATGGGTACTGTGGGATGTGTTGCTCTTGATAAACACGGAAACCTTGCAGCAGCAACATCAACAGGCGGAATGACCAACAAGCGTTACGGCAGGGTGGGCGATGTGCCCATTATTGGCGCTGGCACCTATGCCAACAACAATACCTGCGCAGTATCGGCAACTGGTCATGGCGAGTACTTTATTCGCTATACCGTGGCTCATGATATCTCGGCGCTTATGGAGTATAAAGGGCTATCGTTGGCTAAGGCTGCCGATGAAGTGATTCATAAAAAGCTTGAAGAGGTTGATGGCCGTGGCGGAATAATTTCGGTTGATAAGTGGGGCAATGTGCACCTCTCTTTCAACACATCGGGAATGTTTAGGGCGTATGCAACCTCTGGTGGCGATAAGGGTGTTGGTATTTTTAATTCGCTGCTGTAGATATATTTCGGCTTATGTTTGGTTTGTTTATGCATTTTTTTCTATATTGCGTGTAATTGTTGTTTCTGCAACGGATTTGCAGAAGGCGTATCCGAAAAGCCTTACGAGTAGGAAAACCTAAAACCAATAAATTATGGGTGGTTCACTTATCTTATCATTAGCAATTTTAGTTCTGCTTATTGTTTCTTTTTGGAAAGTTTTTGAAAAAGCAGGTCAGCCAGGATGGGCTGCAATTGTACCAATTTACAACATTGTAATAATGCTAAAAATTGCCAAAAAACCAGTTTGGTGGATTTTACTATTCCTAGTTCCTGTTGTAAACATTGTTATGGCAATAATAATGCTTCATGCCATTTCGCAAAAATTTGGTAATGGTGTGGGATTTACGCTAGGCCTAATCTTCTTATCGTTTATCTTTGTACCAATTTTAGCTTTTGGCGATTATAAGTATAGTGGATAAAATTTATATTCCACAAAAGCATTAGGGGTTATCTTACAGGTAACTCCTTTTTTTTATATTTACACAAATTAAATTAAATGATTGTTTTATCATCCATAGTGGTTACCGTGCTGGTAATACTTGCCTTTATTCTTTATAGCAAGAAAAAAAAGATTTTGGCCGATAGGTATCTTATGGCCTTTTTCCTCTCCATAGCCCTAGGGGTGCTTAACGACTTGTTGTGGAATTTATTCCCGCATTACTATTTTATACTCCGGTTTGGTAGTACTACTGTTCCGCTAGCTGCTGCATTTTTGTACTTATACTCTGCATCGCTTATCTCAAGCAAACCGCAAACCGCCAAAGTCAAGATACTCCTTTTCATTCCATCTGCTATTGTCCTTATTACTAATATTTTTATCTCCGAAAAAGAGGTAGTAACTCAGGCCAACATATGGCTAGTATCGTTTTACTATACGGTTAAAATTGGTTTGTCGGCTTTAATAACTGTAATGATTGGTGTAAAGATTAATCGATACTCAAAACGGATTAAAGACTGTTTCTCAGATATTGAAAAAATTGAGTTTAGGTGGCTAAAGTTCATAGTAAATACTAGCCTTTTGCTTTTTATTAGCATCCCATTGGGTATTTTGCTCTTGTATCTTGGGCAAATAGGCTCGTTACGAGCATTTGGAGTACTTGCCAATATTCTAATTTTTGTGTTTGTATTTACCCTGGCATATTATGGTATAAAAAATACCAACACTTTTAAAGATGTTGTTGATGATATTGCTGATGATGATAAAGCCAATTCACAGGAAAGTGAGCCTAAAGTGATAATGCTTAATCCTGTGGTTAACGATATGCAAGTGTCCCAACTCGAGGCTTATATGGTTAGTAATAAGCCTTATTTAAGTGAGCGATTAACCATTGCCCAGCTTGCTAGTAGGGTTAATATTCCTCAACGGCAACTCTCGAATATTATTAACAGTAAATACGGAATGAATTTCTTCGATTTTATTAACTCTTACAGAATAAAAGAGTTTAATATGAGGATTGAGAGAGGCGACTCAAATAATTTTACCATTCTAGCCATTGCATTCGACTGTGGGTTTAGTTCCAAATCGGCATTTAATAGGGCGTATAAAAAGCACGTAGGAGTGCCACCTTCTGAGTTTGCACAAAGTGGCACCTACTCATAGCTACACATTACCAGTGTGATGCATAAAGTGGCACCCCGCCATTTTAAAGTGAGACGATTGCCCTTGCTATTTCATATTCCTTTGTCGTGAAGTTTAAACTAAAATTTTACGACTATGAAATACGCAATTTCTTTCACTTTTTTAATTCTCTGCTTCACTGCAATAAATGCTCAGGTTACCCAAAGCCAAAGAGGAGTAGTTACCGATAGGCAATCGGGAATAACAATGCCAGGTGTTACTATTTATATCGAGGGTTCGTCTCCCCTTATTGGTACCACTACCAACGAGCAAGGCGAGTACTTGCTTACAAAAATTCCCATAGGCAGGCATAATGTTATAGCACAATTTGTTGGTTACGAAACGGTAGTTCAGCCTAACGTTTTGCTTGGTTCGGGTAAGCAGGTCGAACTTAATTTCTCACTCAATGAGGAGAGTGTAAATATTGAAGGGGTTACCATAAGGGCACGTAATATTGCCAACGAAACAGTAAACTCAATGAGTATTATAAGCGGTAGAACATATTCTGTAGAAGAAACTCGTCGGTATGCAGGTGGAATGGACGACCCTGCACGTATGGTTTCGGCTTTTGCTGGGGTTAGCACAGGGAATTTACAAGATAATGCTATAGTAATAAGGGGCAATAACCCTAAATACACAAGTTGGCATCTCGAAGGGGTAGAGATTCCTAATCCCAATCATTTTTCGGGGATTAATGTTATTGGAGGAGGTTTTGTTACCATCTTTAGTAATCAGCTGTTAGCCAATTCCGATTTTTACACTGGCGCTTTTGCTGCAGAGTATGGAAATGTACTTTCTGGTGTTTTTGATATGAAGTTAAGGTCGGGCAATACCCAGGAACGCGAATATACTTTTCAAGCAGGAGCAATTGGAATCGATTTTGCAACCGAGGGGCCTTTTGTTAAAGGAGGCAATGCATCTTATTTGGTTAATTATCGATATTCTACACTTGGTTTGGTTGCGCCCTTAATTCCATCTAGTCAGGTACCCAAGTATCAGGACTTGTCGTTCAAACTAAATTTCCCAACTAAAAAGTACGGCACTTTTGCCCTTTGGGGCATTGGTGCAATAGATGGAAATGTTGAACCTATGAAGTACGACTCCACTGAGTGGGTCTCGGATTTTAGCCGATTAGCCTATAACTTTACCCAGCACACCGCAGCTGCTGGCATATCGCATAAATTGATTTTTGGCAATAGTACGTTTATCAATACCTCGTTAGTTGGTTCTTATAATCAGTTTGTTATGGATATGAAAAGAATAAACGATAACCTTGTTTACGATGATTACTGGTATGGCGATAATATGGACGGGAAATATACCCTTAAATCATTTGTAAATCATAAGTTTAGCAATGTGCATACCAACAGAACGGGTATCATTCTAAATAATCTATTCTACAAACTCGAGAATAGGGCCGCCCTTAACAATTCATTGCCAGTTACTACGCTTTCCGACGAGGAGGGTAATACAAATCGCCTGCAGGCATTTACTCAATCGCAGTTTAAAATTTCAGAAAAAATAGCTGCAAACGCAGGCTTGCACGCCACATACTTTCAGCTTAATAATGAATTATTGGTAGAGCCTCGTTTAGGCATAAACTATAGCATTGGGAATGGCCATAAACTTAGCTTGGGCTATGGTTTGCACAGCAGCATGGAGCCATTAAGGGTATACTTTCTTCAACAAAATGGCGAAATGCCAAACAAGGATCTAAAGCTAACAAAGGCGCACCATATAATTGCAAGCTACGATTGGGTTATTAACAGTAATTTGCGGGTAAAAGTGGAGCCATACATTCAGAGCCTTTTCGATGTGCCAGTAATTGCCGATAGTGCTTACTCTATGATTAATTTCGAGCAGGATTTTCATTTTAACAATGTGCTTGAGAATAAGGGTAAAGGAAAAAATTTTGGTATTGATTTTACTTTTGAGCGATTTTTTAATAATAGTTACTATTACCTGCTTACAACCTCGTTGTTTAGGTCGGAATACGAAACCAGTTCGGGTGAAGTGTACCCAACTCGATACGATAAAGGTTATGTAGTAAACATTCTTGGAGGCAAAGAATTTGTGTTTACAAAAAAGCGAAGAAATACCATAAGCCTAAACGGACGAATAAATATTGCCGGAGGCAATAGGGTTACACCTGTAGATGAGGCAAAATCTAATTTAGCGCAAAGGGTGCTTTACGACTGGTCAAAACCATACTCGGAGCAAAACCCAACCGATTACTATTTCGACTTAACTGCCAACTGGCGTATCGACGGTAAAAGGGTGGCAAGCATATTCTCCATTCAGGTTAAAAATTTACTTGGGTCTCCATCGGAGTTCAATTGGACCTATAACCATAGAACTAAAAGGGTAGAGCAGAGTTCGGTTGTTGTAGTGGTACCAAATATTAGCTATAGAGTAGAGTTTTAAATTATGATTTTAAACCTGATGTGCTTTTATGTGATTGAATAATATGTTTTTACAGTTATTTTAAGCTAAAAGGAGTAACCAATTTTTTGTGTTGCTCCTTTTCTTTTGAAAATAAATTAACCAAACAGTTAAAATAAATGGTTAAAAATTTGGAGTTGGATAGACTGATGTATTATATTTGCCCAAACAATTTAACCATACGGTTAAAAATATTCACTGTTATGACAGATGATAAGGTAGATACTGAAAAGGTTATTCTCAATGCTGCTCGAAAAGTTTTTGTTTTAAAAGGGTTAGATGGGGCTCGAATGCAGGAAATAGCCGATGAGGCTGGTATGAATAAAGCCCTGCTGCATTATTATTTTAGGAGCAAGGAGAAACTTTTTAAAAAGGTTTTTAGTGAGGCAATGGGAACGTTTTTTCCTGCTATGGTAGTAATACTAGGGGATCCCAAAATCCCTATTGCGAATAAACTAGAGGCTTTTGTTGATAATTATATTAAGATAATTCATGACAATCCTTTTATTCCCAGTTTCATAATTGGTGAGCTCAATAAGAATCCAGAGCAGCTAACTGAATTTTTTGTGGAGTCGGGAATTGACATTTCGAGGGTAGAGTTTATTCTTAACAATATTCTTGCAAAGGAACTTGGTATTACAGTTCAGCAGGCAAGGCATTTGGTGGTAAATATTATTTCGCTCTGCGTATTTCCTTTTGTGGGGCGCCCATTGCTTGAGAAAGTAATTTTTCAGTCAAATCAAGATGAATTCGAAAAGTTTCTCTCGGAGCGAAAAGCCGTTATCTTGAATTTGGTTAATACTTCAATCAATCTGAAAGTATGAGATGTAAATTCGCTTTAACCATTTTAGCAGTTCTGTCTATCCTCAGCTTAAATGGACAAGAGACACGAACAATCACTCTGCAGATGCTCTATAATGCTGTTGAGCAAAACCACCCAATTTCTGGAATTAACCCACTTTTAGATTCGGTAAGAAATCTGCAGGTAAAAAATGCTAATGCATCTTACCTTCCAAAGTTCGATGTTAACGCTTCAGCATCTTGGCAATCGGATGTAACGGAAGTTAGCATTCCATTCCCTGGGGTTACAATCCCCACACCCGACCGCGATCAGTACCGCTTATCGCTGGATATAGGTCAGGTTATTTGGGATGGTGGGGTTACTTTGGCGCGTAAAGAATTGGCAAGCGCTCAGACCGAGGCCGAAAAAAGCAGCGTTAGTACTGAACTGTATAGCTTGAAGGATAGGGTTAATGATGCTTTTTTCTCAATTATCCTAGTTGATGTTACCCACAAGCAGCTTGACCTTATGAGAGCTGAACTGGTGGCAAGGTTAGAGGCATTGCAAGCTGGAGTCGATAATGGGGTAGTATTACCCTCGGCAATAGCAACATTAAGGGCCGAGATTATAAAGTTAGATCAAAAAATGTTGGACTTACCCTCACGAAAAGAATCCTTGGTAAATCTTCTTGAATCGCTTACCCAGATAGATTTTTCTGCAACCGATAGTTTTGTGCTTCCCGTTGTTAGTAAATCTAAAAATTCCATAATTAATCGACCTGAGCTGTTGGGTTTTACATCGCAAAAAAGTTTGTTTGATGCTCGTTCAAGCCTTGTGTCAAAAAGGCGAATGCCTATTCTTTCTGCGTTTGTTTCGTCGGGATATGGTAAGCCAGGGTTAAATATGCTTAGCAACGAATGGAATACATACCTAATGGCTGGCGCAAGGTTAACCTGGAATATTTGGGATTGGAATAACACCAAACGCGAGCGCCAGCAATTAGCTGTTCAAAAAAATATTATTGACCTTAGGCTAAAATCATTTGAGCAGGGAGTAGAAAGCGCCGTAAAGTCTACGAATACTCGGATTGAAACCCTAGCAAAACAGCTTGAACTCGATAGCGAAATAATTGAACTATTGGAGGGTGTAAAGCGCAAAAGCGAGTCGCAGCTTGCCAATGGAGTGATTTCGTCAACAGAATACCTTGCCGATTTCAATGCGGCTGCAAGAGCAAAACTCGAAATGGAGTATCGCAAAATAATATTGAATAAAGAAAAAGTGAAGCTATACTACTTACAAGGTGTAGATTTTTAAATATTGATAATTTGATATGAAGACAAAACTTATATTCCTAACAGCACTCGCAGTTTTTGTTTCTGCTTGCTCCCATGTAAATGAAGATTTTGATGCCTCGGGAACTTTCGAAACTACCGAAGTTATTGTGTCGTCCGAGGGTACAGGGAAAATCTTGCAGTTCGAAATTGAAGAGGGTCAAAAACTCAATGCTAACCAGGTGGTTGGGCAAATTGATAGTGTTCAGCTTTACCTAAAACGAAAGCAGTTACAAGCATCGCAGCGAGCATTGCTAAACCGGCGACCCGATATTGCCAAGCAGCTAGCAACTATTGACCAGCAGCTGAGCACGGCAAGGTTTGAACGGAATAGAATAAAAAATCTTGTTAAGGAGAATGCCGCCACGGCCAAACAGCTCGATGATGCGAACGCCCTTGTAGAAAACCTCGAAAAACAGTACACAGCCACAAAATCGACTCTAGAAAAAACCGATAGGGGCATAGAAGCCGAGTACGAGGCCACTGAAATCCAGATTGCTCAAATAGATGATCAGCTAGCAAAATACACCATCACTAGTCCAATTGCGGGTCAGGTACTTGCCAAGTATGCTCAGGCTGGCGAGCTGGCTGTAGCCGGAAAGCCCCTGTTTAAAATTGGCGATACCGAGAATATGATTCTTCGGGCTTACATTACAGGTGACCAGATTAGTAAGTTGAAAGTTGGTCAAACCGTTAAGGTGTTTGCCGATTTTGGTTCAGACGAAAATCGGGAGTATGAAGGTTTTGTGGGCTGGATATCGTCAAAATCAGAATTTACTCCCAAAACCATTCAAACCCGAAACGAGAGGGCAAACCTGGTGTACGCTGTTAAAATCAATGTAAAAAACGATGGATACTTAAAAATAGGGATGTATGGCGGGGTGAGGTTATAAGTATAGAGTTTGCATGACTTTGGTAGATTTAGAGTTTAATGTTTAGAGTTTAATGTTTCGGGTTTAAAAGTTTAGAGTTAATTGCCTGACAACTCTTTCCCTAAGCGAAGTCGAAGGAGACTACCGACAACCGACAACTGATAACCAACAACTATGATTTCCTGCAACAACATATCGAAACACTACAACAAAATTTCCGCGCTCAGAGGTGTTAGTTTCTCTGCCAACGAGGGCGAGATATTTGGCATTATTGGCCCCGATGGAGCGGGTAAAACAACCCTCTTCCGTATCCTTACAACGCTAATTCTTCCCGATTCAGGAAACGCAACGGTTGATGGTTTTGATGTGGTGAAGGATTACAAGGAAATTCGCAAGCGGGTGGGTTATATGCCCGGTCGGTTCTCGCTTTATCAGGATTTAACAGTAGAGGAGAACCTGAATTTCTTTGCAACAGTGTTTAATACTACAATAGAGGAGAACTACCATCTTATAAGGGATATATACATCCAAATTGAACCTTTTAAAAAACGGAAGGCCGGGAAACTTTCGGGTGGAATGAAGCAGAAACTGGCGCTAAGCTGCGCGCTTATTCATAAACCATCGGTGCTATTTCTCGACGAGCCAACAACTGGTGTTGATGCTGTTTCGCGTAAAGAGTTTTGGGAGATGCTGAAAAAACTGAAAGAACAGGGAATTACAATACTTGTGTCAACTCCCTATATGGATGAGGCTAGCCTCTGCGATAGGATTGCACTAATACAAAATGGTACTTTCCTTAAAATCGATACCCCAACAGGTATTGTTAATCAGTTTGGCAAAGCGTTATGGACTGTTAAAAGCAGTAATATGTCAAAATTGCTAAACGATTTGCGAAGTATTGATGGGGTTGAGAGCTGCTTTGCTTTTGGCGATAGCCATCACACCATTGTAAACAGTAGCATTCTCTCAATCGATGGCCTTAAGTCTCAACTCAAACAATTGCTACATACCCAAATAGAAGTTTTGGAAACAGAACCAACAATTGAAGATTGTTTTATGGAGCTAAGTCGCAGTAATTAAGGGGTAAGTTAGAAATGGAAAAGGTAATTAAAGTTGAAAAGTTAACTAAAAAATTTGGCCATTTTGTTGCAGTCAATAGCATCTCATTTGAGGTTGATCGGGGCGAGATATTTGGTTTTCTGGGAGCAAACGGAGCAGGAAAAACAACGGCCATGCGAATGCTTTGCGGGTTAAGTATTCCAACTTCAGGTAAAGGGTTTGTTGCTGGTTACGACATTCATCGTCAGTCGGAAATGGTAAAGCGAAATATTGGCTATATGAGCCAAAAGTTTGCGCTGTACGATGATCTTACCGTGGCCGAAAATATTTGGGTGTACGGAGGAATTTACGGCGTGTCACGTAAAGAAATAGCAAAACGTACCGATGAACTTCTACAGAAACTTGGGTTTGAGAGCGAACGGAATGCTATGGTTAAATCGCTCCCATTAGGATGGAAGCAAAAACTTGCCTTTTCGGTGGCAATTTTTCACAAACCCAAAATTGTTTTTTTAGATGAACCAACAGGAGGCGTTGACCCCGTAACGCGTCGTCAGTTTTGGGAGTTGATTTACGATGCTGCCGATATGGGTATCACGGTTTTTGTAACTACACACTATATGGACGAAGCTGAGTACTGCAATCGCGTTTCTGTTATGGTTGATGGGCGAATTGATGCATTGGACTCGCCACAAAACCTCAAGAAACAATTCAATGTGCACAATATGGACGGGGTATTTCAGCGGTTGGCACGGAGTGCACAGAATAATGGGCTATGATATGAGACAGTTTATTTCGTTTGTTCGCAAAGAGTTCCATCATATCTTCAGAGATAGGACCACAATGGCCATACTTCTGCTGTTGCCAATTCTAATGCTTATTCTATTTGGCTATGCAATAAATACCGAGGTTAGAAATACCCGCATAGCCATTTACGATCCCTCGAACGATGTGTCAACTATTGCTATAGCCGAAAAATTGAATGCAAGCGAGTATTTCACTGTGGTTCACTACATCAGTAATCCCCAAGAAATTGAGGCACAGTTTTTAAGAGGATCGGTGCAGATGGTTGTGGCCTTTAGCCAAAATTTTCACGATAATATGTTGCGTTCT
>CAZTFJ010000038.1:0-3501 GCA_964612255.1 uncultured Rikenellaceae bacterium
GTTTTCAAGACCGCCGCATTCGACCACTCTGCCATTTCTCCGCTGCAAAGATACCTTCTTTTTGATTTCTAAAAAATTTTTTGCGAAAAAAAATTTCAAAAAATATTGCTCAACCCCTTGGTTTTATCAAGTTTTTTTCAATAATTTAGCCCTACGGTTTTGCAAAGTGTATTTTTCATTAAAAAATACTGTAAAACAACAGTTTTTTTTACGATTCATTTGGTAAAGCCAGTAGATACGCTATATTTGTACTATCAAGTTTAGGTAAACTAACTATTTTTAACCCTAAAAATTTTGTATTATGAACAAAGCTCAATTAATTGATGCAATTGCAGCTGAAGCTAAAATCACTAAGGCTGACGCAAAAAAATCGTTAGACGCATTTGTAAAAGTAACTGGTGACGCTCTTAAAGGTGGCGATCGTGTTGCTCTTGTAGGTTTTGGTTCTTTCTCAGTTTCTGAAAGAAGCGCAAGAACTGGACGTAACCCTCAAACTGGCAAGCCTATTACTATTAAAGCTAAAAAGGTTGTTAAATTTAAGCCAGGTAGCGACCTTAACGAGTCAGTTCAGTAAAACTGCAATTAATTATAATGGAGGGGACATCAATCGGTTGGTGCCCCTTTATTGTTTTTGTGTGTAACCCTTCTCTCTGGTTTGTATGGCTTTATCGTATGAGCAGAAAAAATCCCTCGTTGATTATCTGGCTAGTTTTACCTCCGAAAAGCGAGTGGAGTTATTAAAACACGTACTGAGCTACCGAACCCGTTACCTAACGGTTTTGTTAGAGGATATCTACCAATCGCAAAATGCCAGTGCGGTGCTTCGTACTTCCGATTGCTTTGGGATACAGGATGTGCATATTGTTGAAAATACCAATCAGTTTTGCTTAAACCCCAAAGTGGTTATGGGTTCCAGTAAGTGGTTAACCTTAAACCATTATAATAAGCAAAAGCATAATACTCTAGGGGCTATTAGAAATTTAAAGGATAAGGGCTATAGAATTGTGGCCACTTCCCCTCACACCTATGTTACCACATTGCAAGATTTTGACGTTACCAAGGGTAAGTTTGCTTTACTTTTCGGAACAGAGCTCACGGGGTTATCGCAAGTTGCACTCGATAATGCTGATGAGTACTTAATGATTCCTACCTATGGCTTTACTGAGAGCTTAAACATTTCGGTTTCTGCTGCTCTTTGTTTGCAAAACCTCACCGAGCGTATCCGAAAAACCTCAGTTAACTATAGCCTTTCCGATGAGGAGTATACAGATCTTTTACTCGAATGGCTTAGGAAATCTATAAGAAGTTGGCGCTCTATTGAAAAAAGATTTTTAGCCATACATAAAATAGGTGGCTAGTAGTATTTGCCTAATTTATTTTAGCCTGATCCAATTTTTGTCGTTGTCATTTGCCTATTCATCAATATATTTTGTAAATTCGTCATATTCAATAATACCACAGTTTATGAAGTGCATAGTAATTGATGATGATGACATAACCTGCCGTTTGTTAGAGGATTACGTTGAGAAGACTAGCTTTCTAGAATTGTCAGGATCGTTTAATAATGCTGTAGATGCAATTAACTTTTTTAACAACGAGGGAGTTGTCGATCTTGTTTTTCTTGATATTGAAATGCCAGAGATGACAGGTATCGAATTTCTTAATACAATTACTCAAAAACCTCAGATTATAGTGGTGTCGTCGCGCGAGAAGTATGCCATTGAGGCATTTGAGTACAGCGTTACCGACTACCTGCTAAAACCAGTAACATACGCCCGTTTTTTTAAAGCAGCTAACAAAGCGCTCGAAAACTACGATAAAGAGCAGAGCCCTAACGTAAGCGACGAAATTTTTATAAAAAAGGGAAACTCATTGGTTAAGGTTAAGTATAGCGAAATTCTATGGATTGAGGCGCTTGAGAATTACGTTGTAATAAACACCATATCAGATAAATACACCATCCACTTCACCATGAAGGCCATTGAGAATCAGCTACCTGCCCCTATGTTTAAACGAGTACACCGATCCTTCATAGTTAACTTAAAGTCCATAAGTAGTATCGAGGATAACTCTGTGGTAATAAAGGTTAGCGATGGGCGAAAGGTAATTCCTATTGGTAAGTCGTATCGTGATCAACTCCTCAACGATATCAACCTGATGAATAAATGATTTAAAACAAAATGTTAACACACCGACAGCTTTTCTTAAAACATATTGCCCAAACATCCGATGCTCCCCTTACGCTCGAGGTTACAAGAGCCCAAGGGGTTTATCTTTATACACCCAATGGCAATAAAATTTGCGATTTAATTTCAGGGGTTTCTGTTAGTAATGTAGGGCATTCGCACCCTAAGGTAGTTGAGGCAATTGCCAACCAGGCAAGTAAGTATATGCACCTTATGGTTTATGGTGAGCTGGTACAAGCCCCACAAGTTGAACTTGCAGCCCGCATTACCGAGTTCTTGCCACAATCGCTACAGAGTGTTTACTTTGTTAACTCTGGTAGTGAAGCTATAGAGGGCGGGGTAAAGCTTGCAAAACGATTTACTGGTCGACCCGAGGTTGTTTCGATGAAGAATGCATACCACGGCAGTACCCACGGGGCCTTAAGCCTTATGGGTAGTGAGGACTTTAAGCGTGCATACCGACCGCTATTACCTGGTGTTAAGCATATTGCTATAAATAATTTAGATGATCTTGATAGGATTACAGAACAAACTGCATGTGTAGTAATTGAGCCCATACAGGGTGAAGGGGGTATTATTGCCGCTTCGGTAGAATATTTAAAAGCCCTTAAAAAAAGGTGCGACCAGGTTGGTGCCTTGCTGATTTTTGATGAGATACAAACCGGAATGGGGCGAACAGGAAAAATGTTTGCATTTGAACATTATGGTGTTGTTCCGGACATTCTGCTGTTGGCTAAAGCATTCGGAGGGGGGATGCCTTTGGGGGCTTTTATATCATCTCCAAAAATTATGGCTTGCCTTACAAGCAATCCTCCGCTGGGTCATATCACTACCTTTGGTGGCCATCCCGTATCATGTGCAGCATCGTTGGCTTCAATTGATATTCTTTCGCAAGAAAACCTTATCCAACAAGTCGACAATAAGGCAAAACTCTTTATAAACTTGCTTAAAGACCATCCTCAGGTAAAGGAAATTCGAAGGTATGGTCTATTTATGGCTGTAGAAATTGGTTCGTTTGCCAATGTGCAAAAAGTTATTCACTATGGGCTAGAGCACGGATTTCTTACCGATTGGTTTCTTTTTTGCGATACGGCATTTAGAATCGCCCCACCGTTGGTAATTACTGAGGATGAGATTAAGGATGTTTCGAAAACTATTCGTGATGCTCTTGATTCTCTTTAGTCTTTTTACTTGAGGTGTCGAAAAGTAGAATCCCGCCAAAGGCCATTCCTATTAGGGTGCTTCGCCACGGATCGGCCCAAATGGGGCAACTCCCTCCACGGCATCCAATAAAATAGTAGTAGGCATATCCAAG
>CAZTFJ010000038.1:3534-6537 GCA_964612255.1 uncultured Rikenellaceae bacterium
CAGTTAATCCAATTAAAATGCGGATTGAAAATAATCTTTTGAAAAAGTCGTTAATTTTCATAATAATTGCATTGTATTTTATAACTCATTACAAACATCTATATAGTAAGATATGTTCAAGGCAATAAGCGCTTTTTTTATTTTTATCTGGATACTGCCAGCTAGTTTACTTGCTCAAGAATCTGTCGATTCTTTGAAACGATATGAGAATGATTTGATTGAACTATTCGATAAGATGGTTCAGGAGACTGATTTTGACAAGAAAGGTGAGGCCAACCATATTTTTGCAAAGCATTTTGCAAACGTATTGAATATGGATGGAGCTTTTGATTACCCTTTCGACTCCCTTGTGAACATTGGAAAGCAAAAGTCGGACGATAATTTACTGCGTATTTTTACATGGAATTTACCACAGCCTCGGGGTTATCAAAAGTATTTTGGGTTTGTAATGCTGAAAACTCCTAACAGTGTGAAGGTTATTCCCCTAGCCGATAGCCGTAGCAAGTTTCAAGAACCTCATTTGGAGCAAGGGTCACCTAGTAAGTGGTTTGGAGCATTGTATTACAAGATTATTGTTCAAGAGTTTGCAGGTAGCACATACTACACGTTATTAGGTGTAGATTTGAACAATATTTTCTCATCAAAACGAATTGTTGAAGTTTTGTATGTTGATAATGGAGAGTTGGTTTTTGGCAAACCCATAATTCGTTTTCGTAATCAGCTGCTTAGCCGAGTGATATTTGAATACTCATCGCGGGCAACCATGGTATTACGTTGGGACGAAAACTATAATATGATTATTTGTAGCCATCTAATACCAATGCAACCTAACTTTGCTGGAAATTACCAGTACTATGTGCCAGACCTTTCGTACGATGGCTTTAAGTTCAATCAGGGATATTGGGATTATATGCCCGATATTGACGTTCGTAATCCGTTGCGAGAGAAACCGCCAAGACCAGTTGCTGCCCCCAAAGAGAATGTTGATCCCGGTTTTTTATACCGCTCGGGCCGTGAGCAGGAGCAGCCTTAGTTCTGCTCCTCGCGCATTACGTATATTTGGCCTGCTTCGTCTTTTATTACTATAACCTTTTCGCCCCGGTTAATGAAGCCGTCTTCTGAGACGGCGTCAAAAATCTCGTCGCCAATCTCAACCCTCCCCGAAGGGCGCAAAACAGTGAGTGCAGTACCCGTTTTGCCCAGCATGTCTTTTTGGTGCTTATCTATACCAATGTAGCCATCCTCTTGAGTTAAGCTTGAGCCTAATGCCAACGATGGGAAAGCGGGAGAGGTGATTAGCCTTTTGCTCATAATAATTGAAATTATAAGTCCCGAAAACAAAGAAAAACCTACAATGGCCATGGGTTTCAGTATCTCAATCCATGAAAATGGTCTGGTTTCTTTAAATATATCGTTGTCTATCATGGCAATGGTTAGGCCTACTATAACCAGAATTATTCCACTAATGCCTGCCACTCCAAAGCCGGGGATGGCAAAAATTTCAACAGCTATAAGTATTACTCCAATTACAAAAATAACTATCTCGTAGTTTTGGGCTAAGCCCTCAATGTAAAGGGGTGCAAAGTATAGAACTGCTGCAAGAATTGCTGCTGCCAACGGAAAGCCAACACCAGGCGATTGTAACTCGAAATACAAGCCGCCCACTATGAGCATTATAAGCAGGCCAGAAACTACTGGGCTTGTGAGTAATCCAATAATCTTATCGATTGTTGTGGGTTTAAACTCCACAATCTTGTAATCAGTAATTCCTTGGTTAGTAATAAGTTCGCTTACCGATTCGGCTTTGCCCTCGCAAAAGCCCCATCGTATGGCCTCTTCGGTTGTAAATGTTAGTATTTTTCCGGTATCGATAACCCCTTCGATATAAATTGATGGGTCGACCATAGCTTCGGCCATTTTGGGATCGCGACGCCATTTGTAGGTTGTATCGCCATTTTGTACTACTGGTATTTTCCCTTTTGCCTCGGCTGTAGCCCGCATCATGCTACGCATAAACGATTGGTACTTGTCGGGTGCAGCGGCGCCTGTTTGGTCAACAACCGTGGCTGCGCCAATGCTGGCTCCCTGTCGCATATAAATGCTATCGGCAGCAATGCTAATTAGCGCACCGGCCGATGCAGCTTGATTGTCGATAAAAACCCAAACAGGGATTTGGCTGTTGAGGATTTTTGTCCGTATAGAGTCGGCAATATTAACCAACCCACCGTAAGTGTTAAGATGTATAAGAACAATATCGGCATTCACATCGTTTGCTTCAGTAAATCCCCTCTGCACGTAACGCCATGCCGTAGGCATAATATCTTCCTTAATATTTATCTTGTAAATTGTGCTGCTTTGGCTTGTTTGCGTGCTGTCGGTTGCTGCGTAGCTTAAGTAACCAGAGGTAACAAGAAAAGCTAGGGTTATTATGCTTATGAGCTTTTTCATGGCTGTTGTTTTGGTTGTGTTTTTATAATGAGTTTACGTAGCGTTTGTAGAGATTAAAAGCCTGTTTTTTCTTATCATCAAAAGTGTACGATATGTTTTGTGTAAGATATCTGTATGCCTCGTCTTTGCTTATTTGTTCGTTTAGGTAAGGATTTATACTGTTTTCAATTTGACTAACACCGTATGCAAGTGCGCTATCGAGATGCTTAACAAATTCTGGATTCACGTTGTTTTTCGATGCCCAAACTGCAAAAACCATGGGTAACCCCGTGAATTTTTGCCATTCGGTGGCCAGATCTATATTATACCTAAACATAGACTCAAAAGTAAAAACTTTATCGCCAATTGCTAGCAGCGCCTCATTGTTTTGTAGCTTATTTACATTGATGGTGGAGTCAAAATTTTTCCAAATAAATTCTTTTTCCCAGAAATTCTTTGCCAGCACCTTAATAAGATTTATTGATGTTTGGGAGTGGGAGTCGAGATAAATGATGGAAATATTGGTAAGTTGAGCATTGCTGAGTAAGGATACGGTTCGCACTATGCCATTGCTGC
>CAZTFJ010000038.1:6556-10013 GCA_964612255.1 uncultured Rikenellaceae bacterium
AGTATATTGGTACTAAGCCAATTTGCACCTCGCCGGCCAGCAGTTTGCGAGCACATTCGGCTGGGTAGTCGAGTTTTAAATCTATTGATTTGGCTGTTTCGCTGTGTTGAAGTCCAAATACAAATGGAGCGGTGTTTAGGTACGATACAGCCGAAACCTTGAGTTTCCTTTCCATTTATTGCTTTTGTTTAATGATGCGAAGTTAACAAAATAGCGCAATAGAAAGTGAAGTATAGGGTGAGGGGGTATTTTTTTTATCTGTACGATATATTCAAATTTCCAAAAACGATAAATCAAAGTAAATTAAATATGTATTCTAGACAATCGGGCAAGCCCATTCGATTCCTTATGATGGAAGAGATAAGGTTTTTTATCAAGGAAAATCACATTAAAATTTGTCCACCCGGTTGACCATGTTGCCTTGTATTTGCTGGTGAATTGGAGCGTGTTGTCATCTATTTGAAGCAACTCTATTTTGCCATTTTGGGAGTTGTATAAAAGAATGTAAGTTGAGCCATTGCTTGTAAAGAGTATCGATTTTGTCCATTCTGAATTTGATGATAAGGTTGTGCTTTTCCCATTACCAAAAACATTTGAATTCCTGTTAATTATTTTTGACACTTCAATTTGTTCGATGTTAATTTTTTGTTCTGTTTCAGATTGTTTGAGTATGTATAAGAAGTTTTTATTCTGTGCAAATGAAAAATTATCCCAAATAGTTTTTAATTGATGCTGGCTCAGTGATTCTTTGTTGATGCTATTTTCCTTGGATAATGAATGGATTGACGTATTGCCACTATCCTTGGTGTATCGGAATATATAGGGGGAGCTATCTGCCACAAAAACATTAAGGTAGGTCCATTGCTCAAGGCTAGTGTTCATCGATTGGTTTGCCCCGTTGCTTGCAATGCTAAGAATATTGTCACATACTTTAACTTTAGAGTTTTGCTTATCGGCTAAAAGGTATAGCAGCTCATTGCTATTTCCGCGTATTGTTCTGAAAAAGTTCCAATTTTTACCAATGCTTAGGCTCACCAAAGGTTTTTGCCCATGGGGCATATCCCAAAAAGCAGCTTTGCCAGTGTGCGAGTCGTAGCAAAACATTTGGGGTTTATTATCGGCTACGTATGAGCAGGCAATATCGAAACCTTTATTTAGCGTGAGATTAATGTAAGGGTTATCAAATTCAACCTCTTGTGCAGAACCTAGTAAACTCATTAACCCTATGGTGAGTAGAGTAAATATTTTTCGCATTAATATTTCATTTTGTTTACATATTAGTAGGATTAGGATGTATGGATTGAAAAAGGTTTCTGTGCAAAACCCACAATTTTTACAGCATTTAAATTCTGAGGTTACTCCGTCTTATGTTAAACCCAAATAATCAATGCATACGTTGTGTCTTCTTCTAATGGTGGTCATTAGAAAAAGAATTGCTAATGACAACCGGAGCGAAGCGTAGCTCAGCGTTAGCTAAATTTGGGTTGAATTGAAAAAAATAGGGCTAGCTTGATATATTCAAACTAGCCCTAAGGGTCTGAATTTATTGAGGTCTATCGTCGTTCGCTTTTAACGGTTCCTGTTGCTGAACCCTTTTTAGGCTTTTGTGCTGGGCGGGTATTGGAGTTTCCTTTTATGCTATTATCAACAGTAAATTGTATATGACCCTGACCCGAGAATGTTAGCGTTTGGTTATTATTGCTTAGCTTACCGTGATCCAATACATCGGGCAGATACACGTAATTGCCATTCTCATAGGTAATCTCTATTGTTCGGTCAAAATCTTTGTCTTTGGGATGTCCTGGGGGCACATCGGAGTTGTGGCTGCTGCCAACCACGCGAAGCGTAATTTTGTTGCCGTTAATGCTCTGTACGGTTGCTGTGCCCTGCGAGCGCGATACCATTGAGGCCGACTCGTACTTAAATGTTTTGTTGTTGATAAAGTAGTCGGGGGTTTGGCTGGCATGCGGGGCCGACACAATAAAATCGGCAGCATACTCGCCCGAGAAGCTTAGCCTTTTGCCATCGTCTGATAATTTACTAGAGTAAAGTCCTCCCGGATCGTATATGTACTTACCATTCTTGTACTCTATCTTTAGCTCACGGTTTTTATCAATATCACGCAAGGTGATGATGTTACCGTTTACGCTCTCAACAACAACTCTGCTCTCAGTTGAAGAGCCAGTCATGAATGAATTTTTTTGAATGAAGTTTTTGTTATCAATAAAAAAATCGGGGGTTTTACTCACGGGTTTTGGCACAAAAGCTTTTTTTGTTTTCACGTCAATCAGGTACCACTCCATCCAGGCGCCGTTGTGGTCGTCCCAAATATGAACGTTGGATCTATTGCTGTTGCTACGACCGGCTAGGCAAATGGCTTTACCACTATTCTTATCAAAAATTTTAAAGCGGCCATTGCCCAAATGGTGAAATAAGAATCGCTGGTGATCCTTACCGTTCCTGTCCCACGTTTTAACGCTTGTTCCATTACCCTTGCCTGCTCCTTGTATATCGATTCTGGACTTGGATGTGTTCCCTATTTGAATCTCGTAATATCCTTCGGGTGATGATCTGTGAAGAGAGAAAGTGCGGTCGTGACCTTCATCCAGATCGTAAATCTGGATGTTGGAGCCCTTTTGTATATCTTTAGGGTAGCCAGGTACATCCCAGTAGCCACCGTTATTCTTACCATAATTCATGGCCGATTGTATGTAAAACTTTTTGCCCGTGGGTATTTTGGTTGGGGTTTGGGCTTTAACAGTATGAGATCCGGTAAGTATAAACAGGAAAGTAAATAAAAAGAGTTTATTCATAATTACAAAGTTTTGTTCAAAGTACAATGTTAAAAAGTGTCTGTAAATTAGTATTATGTATTGTGTTGCGTATTCAATAGGTGTTTCTATACTAATTTTAGTAAAAGAAAAGGGGTGAGGCTTAACCCTCACCCTTGGTGTTGTTTTGCAAACTATCTTTTAGTTCCCTTTTTACTAGAACTCTTTTTACTTACCCTTTGCGAAGGCCTCGTTTTTGCATTACCACTATCGGGGATATAAGCTTTTTTGGTTCTGGCGTCAATTAGGTACCCCTCCATCCAAGGGCCATTGTGGTCGTCCCAAATATGGACGTTGGTTCCGTTGCTATTCTTACGTCCAGCCAAGCATATGGCTTTACCGCTATTGCGGTCGAAAATTTTGAAGCGACCGTTGCCCATATGATGGAAAGTAAAGCGCTGGTTGTCTTGGTCATTTCTATCCCAGGTTTTTACGCTTGTGCCATTGCCGGTTTTTCTTCCTTGAATATCAATTCTGGATTTGAATGTGTTTCCTACCTGAATTTCGTAAATGCGGGGTTTTGGTGTTCTGTGTATCGTGAACTCTCTGTCGTGACCATTGTCGAGATTCCAAACCTGAATGTTTGAACCCTTTTTAATATCGCCTGGTTTGCCAGGTACATCCCA
>CAZTFJ010000038.1:10053-12659 GCA_964612255.1 uncultured Rikenellaceae bacterium
TAACCAAAGTTCATGGCCGATTGGATGTAAAACTTTTTGCCTGTTGGAATTTTGGTTAATTCCTGAGCGTTAAGGTTTAACCCTCCTAATAGTAAAATAGTGGTGATAGTTAATACAATTCTTCTCATAGTTTTCGAATTTTTGGTTTATACTGTTTCTCTTACTAACTACGTTGCGAAGAATTTTGTCATTGAAAAAATTAATGTATCGAGTTATTCTTTAATTTATATGAACTGTTGTTTAGATTATTAATAGACAGACATACAAAGCAATTGGGCAGTTACTCATTAAAAAAAAACTTTAGGTGGGCAGTGTTATACCTCACCTAAAGCAAATTATTTTTATTACTATTTCTACTCAACCCATCTACCACATCCCTCGTAGGTTCTGCCTTGTCGGACTAGCGTTACCTTGAAGGGGTAGGTATTGTCCGACATTCCATCGCTACAATCGCCCTCCTGAAAGGTAACAACCACAAAATCGTTGCTGTTCATGCGTTGGGCTTCAACCTCGTAACCACCATCAATTTTTCTGATACGGGTATACATATACCAAACAGCCTCTTGCGAAATTTCGAAGTATGCCAGCTTGTCGTAGTGTAAGTCAATGCTCCAGTAGGGTTCAACGCCAAGTAATTTTAGGCTATGGAATGGTTCTAAATTGGTTAGTTGATATAAGCGGGGGGTGTAGTAACCGTTATGGTTTTCTTGTTGTTCTTGCCAAAGCTGGAGTGCTTGCAAGAGTATTTTGTAATTGGCGCTGAAAAATTCCTTGCCAATGCTGGTCTCGCCCCCCATTGCCGGAATGCTGCTATGAAGAATGGCTATGGTGTTTCCCTCGATAGTGTATTTTTTACCGTTCTCCAATGTTACCAGCGTAAGCCCATCGGGCGAAATTTCGCTGGTACAACCTGTTCGGTAAACGAATGAAACCTCGAAAAATCCATTGTCGTCGGCATCGGCAATGGTAATCGCTTTCTCCATAAAGCGGGCACGGTTCTCAAATCCACAGTTTAGCTGGCTATCGGAGTGATTAGTTATTAGCTCGTAGCGGTTTCCATTTTTTACATAGTGATAGGCGAACAGGTTAACCGATAAGGTGGGCATATCGTCGTACGGGTTATTCTCAGTAATTTCTTCGGACAGCAGGATAATATTCTCGCCATTGTTATCGGTCCATTTCTGATGATAAACAATTTTGCCCATGTGGTCGAGGTGCGATACTTCATTCCCGTATGCCTCTGAGTTGTTCGATTGGGTTTGAGGGTTATAAATTGCATCTATTTCGTTTAGAATTTTCAGCACCTCATCCACATTGCCCTCGTGGTTGCGTCGCATCCAGAACGAGAGCCAGGGCGAGTACATCATATCGTTATAGCGATCGAGCCCAAGATGGCTTGCAATAATCTGGTTAACTTCATCAACAGAAAAGCCGTAGGCTGAGTTCTCGAACTTCCGGAACGACTGCCGATTACCTTCCCATGAAAAGCTGCCTGTTGTGGTGTCAACCTGGTTGTATGCATCTTGTAAAAGTTTTTTGAAGTTTGGGGTTTGCGAAATGCTCTTGTAGCTGTTGATGGCTTGGTGAACATAGGTTTCGATACCCAACTCTTTGTATACGCTTGGCGAAACCATCGTGGTAAGTGTTGGTTTAAAAAGTTCGAAAATTCGCCTTAGGTTCTCGGGGCTTCTATCTATCCTGTAGATGGCATAGGCCATTAGCTGCTCGCTTGCTGAATATTCTCGTGCTCCTTGGTTGTAGCCAGTGTGTCGTTCCTTGGCACTAACAAATGAGGGTAGGGCGTTGTAGATATTCCAGAAGTAGTTACTCCGCATATTAATCCCGTAAGGATTTGGCGTTTCCAAAACTTTTTCCGACAGATAATTGCCCAGAATGGTTGCGCTTTGGGCGGGCAGTAACTCAATATTGTTGGTTTGTAATTTGGCCTTTAGCTCTTTTACCTTGCCAAAGGGCATATCGAAATAGTTGGTTTTTATAAATTTTCCAATGCTTTCGCCAGCGTTGGTAAATGCCATGGCTAGCAGGGCAGCAATTACAAGGGCATAAGGTGTGGTTGCTCTTTTCATACTGTTTTTTTAAAGATTTTAATGATACAAAAAATGTTGGTGCTGTGCAAATCCATAGCACAACACCAACATCAGGTATTTAATTTTTTTGCTATTTGGCGTTTATCATTTTGCTCTGGATGTCTTCTAGCAATCCTTTGTTTTCTTGGTTGGGCTCGCTAGTTATTAGGTTGTTTAGACCGGCATTTAGGGTCATTTTAATGAGACCACCTTGCCTTTTGTAGGTTGCTTTTGATAGCTCGGTGTACACGTGCTTGCGCACCTTTAGATCCTTATTTTTTGCTACACTGCTAATCATTTGTACAACAATGGTTGCCTGGTCGTTTGCGTTGTGGTTAGAAATTTCTGTAACAATCGTGTTTTCGTCATCGACCTGTAGGTCGGTATACGAAACGCTTTTTAGGTATTGATCGAGTGAGTGGGTGTTGCCAGCTTCAAGCCAACCTTTTAGCTCCGAGGGTGGGCGAACAACCGTAAAATCAACGTAAGCATCGCCAGAGAAGGAAAGTTTTTTTCCAT
>CAZTFJ010000039.1:0-5358 GCA_964612255.1 uncultured Rikenellaceae bacterium
GCTCGGATCCGTGAGGTTCTGGACTCTGGTGATTTCAGGGTCGAAGGTGACCTTCGTCGTGAGATTTCCGCGAATATTAAAGTCCTGATGGACATGGGTTGCTACCGTGGTCTGCGTCACCGCAGGGGCTTGCCCGTCCGCGGACAGCGAACCCACACCAATGCGCGTACACGCAAGGGTAGAAAGGGCGCGACAATCAAGAAGAAGTAGGAGGACCCGCCAGATGGCCAAGGCTAAGGGTGGAAAGAAAAGAGTTCGCAGGGACGTACCGCAGGGGATCGTTTACATCTCCGCTACGTTCAACAACACCATTATCTCTATTACCGACCCTAACGGGAACGTGATTTCGTGGTGCTCGGCTGGGCGCAGGGGATTCAAGGGATCCCGTAAGTCCACTCCATTTGCTGCGCAGACCGCTGCTGAAGATGCCGCCCGCAGGGCTGCTGAAGCTGGCATGCGTTCTGTTCACGTCCTGGTTAACGGTCCGGGCGGCGGACGCGAGTCGGCTGTCAGGGCTATCGCGGCTGCCGGTCTGCGGATTTCATACATCCGCGATATTACGCCGGTTCCGCACAACGGTTGCCGCGCTCCCAAGCGCCGGCGCGTCTGATTTGGAGGAATAACCGTGGCACGGTACAGAGATAGTCTTTGTAAAATTTGCCGCCGTGAAGGAGCAAAGCTGTTCCTCAAGGGTGAGCGTTGCTTCACTGAAAAATGCGCATTCGAGCGTAGAGCTTATGGTCCCGTAACCTTTATGCTGTATGCAGGGGCATCGCCCTTATTTTGTATTACCATACTAAGCCTAAATTTACTTCCTTTCAATATTACTTCTGAACTTATGGAAGTAAATCCATGCTCATGCAGCACAACCAGCGGAACTGCCTGTTTTTTTGTCGATAAGGCCAGCTCAGCAGGTGTACAGCTATACCCACGGCTTTCGGTTATGTTGATGTTGAAACTTGCGTTAGTCGATGCTATAGATTCGTTGGCTTGTATGGATACTCTTGCCGATTTGGTTTGTCCTGCCGCAATATCGCCAACCTCAACGAATGGAGAGAAGGTGAGGCCACTAACATTGTTATGCTCGGCTACAAAAAGTTTTACCATTTTTGCATCACCTTTACCCGTGTTGCTTATCGAAATGTCAATAAATGATTGTTCTCCTGCATTGATAATGTTATTCTTATTAGCATCGGAAAAAACTACCGATTTGAGGGTTAGCTGGGGAGTTGCTGTTTCAACAGGTCGAGCTGCTTGTATCGCTTCTGATTTGCTTTGGTTTACAACTGGTAGCGTTGTGGCTACTGTAGAGTAAATGTTAAGCCCCGACGCATCCCAAAGCGACATATCGCTGCTTCGTAAGTTAGTGGCCAAAATACTTTTACCGCTTGGGTTTAACCCTACAGAGTATACAATTCCGCCTAACGAGGGCGATTTGTAAACCTCGGCGCCACTTACCACGCTCCAAACAATAAACGATTTATCGTGCGACCCGCTTACAATATACTTGCCATCGGCACTGTACGATAGGCTCTGTACCCAGTTGCGGTGCCCTTTTAGCTCGTACTTGAGCGCTCCAGTTGAGTTGTAAATCCTAACGTATTTATCGTCACCGCCAGATGCAAAGGTTTCACTGGTAGGGCTATATACAACACTCCTAATCCAGCCTCTGTTATCGCTAATGGTTTGTTTTGCTATCCATTGGGCTGTATCCCAAATTATTATAGAACCATCGGCCGAACCTGAAATCAGAGATGTGCCCTTGGGGCTAAAATCGAGTGATGTTACGGCTTTGCTGTGTTTATTTAGTGTTTGAATTAATCGTCCAGTCGATAGTTCCCAAATTCTAATGGCGTTATCGTCGCCACCCGATGCCAAAAGGCTATTCTGCGGATTTACTGCCAATGCGCAAACATCTCCAGAATGGCCAGGTAGACTTCTAATCATGGAGGATTTATCAATTTCCCATACGTAAACATTGCTGTCTTTTCCCCCAGAAATGAGTAATTTCCCATCGCGACTAAATGTAAGGGCTTTGGTCCACTGGTCAAGTCCTGTTAGCTTACGATATATTTTGGCACTATTGTATTCCCATACAATTAGCTCGTTATTATCACCTGCAGTTGCAATATATGCTCCATTGTAGCTAATGGTTGAGGTGATAACGTTGTGCTGTTTATCTCCAAACGATTTTAACTTGCTAACCTGTGCTGTAAGTCCAGTGTAAGTAAGCATGAATGTTAGAAGTGCTACTATACCTTTTGCCATTGTGCATACGGTTTAAGTGTTGCAAGCAATTAAATATCTTTAGAGCGTAAGAAGCTGATTTTTAGTCCAACCTCAACTTTGGCAGAGGTAAAGTTTTCGGGTTCAAGGTTCGATTCTTCCAAATCGGCTTTATTTATGCTTATAAATGAATACCCACCGTGAACAAATATTCCTAAGTTACTGCTAATGTTAAAGTCGAATCCAATACCTGGGTACAGCCCTATACCAAAACTTCGCTGAGGGGGATTGTTGTATGCCGATGGGCTGGTTAGGCTATTGTACCATTCATCATATTCCTGCTCGGATCCTCCTAATTCAATCCATGAATCGCGCCTATTGTCTATGTAATTGATATCGGTATAGTTAAAAGTTACCTCCACAAAAACGTAGGGGTTAAAACGTTTCCCGTACGCCATATTTATGCGAGGGAAAACGCCGATACCCAAGTTGTACATTTTGAGCTCGTTTATACCCTCATCGAGGATGCTTCCTTCCTGGGTTATTTGCCACGATAAGAAATTATTCTCAACCCGTTCGCCGTTGGCAGTGTACTCGTCAATATATTCCCAGTCGCCAATGCGTTCCATGGTAACTCCAACACCAAGCGAGAAGGTTCTGTTTAGGTTAAACATAACAGTGCCGGTAAATGCTCCACCGCTATTGAAATTAGAGAAAAGGTAGGGCATAAGCCACGTGTTTAGGTATGTTCCATTTTGCGACTGGTATATATATTCCCTTTGCCCAACTGGTTGTAAGGCTCCTAACGAAACGTTTAGCGTAACCTTGTTCTCGAACTGGGCAAAAAGGCTGCTTGTTGTGAGCATTAGCAATGTGGCTAATACGTATATTGTTATTGATGATTTCATGGCTACTAATTTTTGCGTTGAGGTTTAATCTTGTCAGAAATTATATCGATGCTACCCTTTGCTTTTTTAAACGTAACTTTTTCTGTAGGAGTAAGCACAATAAGGGGTTGTTCCTGGTTCTCTTCAAAAGCAAAAATGTCATATTTCGTTTTTTCCAAACCCTTTGCACCGCAAGTCATCGATACGGATTGATTAATCACATTAGGATAGTTAAAATGCGTTCCTCTATAGGCATAAAAATATTGGGTAGTATTAACGTAAAACCTCATTTCGTTTTCGTATTGGGCGTAATGGTATCCCAAATTATATTTTATACCATCGGAGGGCAGTTGACAATTTATGGTAACCTGATAGTTTGTTCCCCAGTTGGTATGTATTGGTCCTAGCGTGTATTCGCTATAGTTGGTGGTGTGCAAGTAGTAAAAATCTGTGCCAACATTTAGGTTAAATGTTTGCGTATTGTTAGGCAGCTCAATTTCGCCAGTCCAAGTTATTGTTAGTCCCAAAGGTGTCCCATTGCTAAACTTTTCAGTAGTTGAAGCATTTAGGTTGATGTTAGAGGTGAAAACCTGATAGGTTGTGCTTCCACCAATGGGGATTGTGCGCATTTCAAAACCATCGATGGTAATGTCAATAGGGGTGTAGGTGGGATTGGTAAATGTAACCTCTCGTGGGTTAAGTACATACAGGTAGAACTGGTAGGCATCGTCCTTTTTATTGCCCGATTTGGAATAGCCTACTAGCGTAACAATATAGGCTCCTTCTTTGCTGTAGCTGTGCGTTGGATTTACAACTGTTGATGTTGTCCCATCGCCAAAGTACCACTCAAAGTGATCGGCATCAATAGATGAGTTGCTAAACGTAACGGTTTCGTTTACCGCAACTACCGATGACGATACTGTAAACGATACATACGGATCTTCCTCGCATCCTGCAAGAAAGAGCCACACACCTGCCAGTAGCAGGTGTAGTAATTTTACCTTTTTCATTTCAGCATCATTTTGGTTAGTAATTCAATTCAAGTCGGATTGCCATTGGCTGCATGGCATTTATACCGACTTATAACCAAAATTACATTGAAAAATAGGGTGATAGAGGATATCTATATATTCGCCATTATCAATTTTAAATTCGTTGAACTAGTGTTTAAATGTGCTTTAGTGCGAACGAAAAATGGTTTTATTATTTTCTGCTGGATTTCGAATTAGCGATATCAAAAAAAATAAAGAGGGTATTAGGGATAATCGAAAATATCGCCATAAATTTATATTTATTTCTAGCCATGGATTTAGCCCAACGGATAGGCATAGGTTTAGGTTTTAGTGTTGTAATTACAATGCTATCAGTATTTTGTGGGTGTACTCGTTCCGATTCCGTACCACAAGAAGTACCCATTGATGCATTGCAGCAAATAGTTTTGTCTGCTGATTCTATAATAGAAAGTGCCCCCGATTCGGCCATAGCAATTTATGAGGATGTTATTGAAAGGTCGGAATTAAATACTCAATCTAATCTGCTTGCCGATAGCATAACTGCCAATTTGTACAGAGCAAGAGCATTTGCTAATAGGGGAATTGCGGTTGTTTACGGTAATACGGGAAAGCTAAACGATGCGCTCGATTATATAAGTAAGGCCTTTGCTGATATTGAAGTGTACAAAGATATATTGCCCGATTTGTACCTAAGCGATTGGATTGTTTTTGCCAATTCCAAGGGCGTATTTCAAAAAAAAATAGGTAATTACCCCGACGCCCTAAAAACATATCAAGATGCAGTAAGCATTGCCTTGCAGCACAACGATAGCAATAGCATTGCCATTTTTTATACCAATACAGCTAACATATATCAGGAAATTGGGGAGCCAAACAAGGCATTAGAATACACTAATAAGGCTTTACAACTTCACAAATTATTAGGTAACACACGCGGTGTTGCCATATCGAGTTTAACTCTTGCTAATATACTGAACTCTACAGAGCGTTATGCCGAGGCTAAGCCTTACTACGAGGAGGTTTTAGCTTTTTGTGTGGCTCGTGGGTTATATGGTAACGTTGAGTATACATGCATTTAGGGTATGTGTGCACTAAGTGAAAAGAAAAAAATAATGTTAATTTAATCATGATGGATTGAAAAATGCCAATTATGAATGTATTTGAATCAACAAGAATAATTAAATCGACCAATTCAATAATACCAATTGTTGCCCAACCCGCATTAGCAATAC
>CAZTFJ010000039.1:5368-11372 GCA_964612255.1 uncultured Rikenellaceae bacterium
AGGCTAAGCCTTACTACGAGGAGGTTTTAGCTTTTTGTGTGGCTCGCGGGTTATATGGTAACGTTGGATTAATTCAATCGAATTTGGGTGTGCTGGAGAAACGATTGGGCAATTACCCCAAGTCAAACGATCTTTTTTTACAGGCAAAAATTAACCTCGAAAAGGTTAACAACTTACAGGGGTTAGCCATAGTTTATGGCAATTTGGCCGATTTAGCCATTGCTCAAAAACAATGGAGCAGAGCCATAAAATATGCCAATTTGCAGCTCGAAGTGGCTAAAGAAACATCAACGCTTGTAAATCAGCGATATGCATATAAACATCTCTCTAAAGCCTACGCTGGTTTACAACAGTTTAAAAAGGCATATCTCAATCATCTGGAGTACTCCAGCATAAACAATAGCAAGGCTTGAGGCTATTTATCAGGATGAGCGTAAAACGCAGGAAATTGATTATTTAGCCAGCTTATCGTCGGCACTTGAAAAGAAAAATGTAATTCGTGGCTATTTAATAGTATCCATCTCTTTGTTACTATTTAGTACCATTTTACTGGGTGGTATCTGGATTTACACTACCAGGCTTAAGGCTGCCCAGCAAAGAATGAAGCTGGAGCATAAGCTTTTCCGTTCGCAAATGAATCCTCACTTTCTATTTAACTCGTTATCGGCAATTCAGAATGTTGTGCTCAGGGAAAGCAAGATGGTTGCCGCCGAGCAGGTAGCCAAGTTTGCCAAATTTATTCGCTTTGTACTGGATAGCTCGCGGTGTAATTTAATTTCGCTAGAAGGGGAAATGGAAGCGATAGAGCTATTTTTAGACTTACAAGAGGTACGATTCCCAAACCTTTTTTCGTATAGTATTAATCTCGAAATACACGATGATGCTAGCGAAATTCTTGTGCCTCCGCTTATCATTCAGCCTTTTGTTGAGAATTCTGTAATACATGGATTTCAGAAGGATAGATCTGATGGGTTTATTCAAATAGATATAAAGCAAAATAGTAAGTATTTGCTTTGCAATATTACCGACAATGGGATTGGTTATAGCAATGCACCCAAGCGCAAGGAGGGAACACACAAGTCTGTGGCTACCCAAATTACGCGTGATAGGCTCGAATTATTGAACAAAAGGTACAAATGCACGGCAAGTATGGATATCAAAGAGGTTGATGGGGGGGCTGGTAGTGGTACAGTAGTACATTTAAAGTTGCCATTACTTTTTACCGAGAGTGGCAATTAGCATTTCAAATTGGCTATGAGAGTTTATATTGTTGACGACGAGAAAACAGCTATTGATAACCATATGGTTATGCTCAACGATTTTTTTCCATCTATAAAAATTGTTGGATGGGCTACTACCGTAGCTACGGCCAGTGCTGAAATTATTAAATATAAGCCCGATTTGGTTTTGCTCGATATAGATTTACCCGATGGAACTGGGTTTGACATTGTGAAAAATATCCCAGATCCCACTTTCAAAGTAATTTTTATTACTGCTTTCGATCAGTTTGCCCTTCAGGCATTTAGGCTTAGTGCTGTCGATTACATTCTAAACCCCGTTAACCCGTTGGAGTTTAGAGAAGCTGTTGAGAAGGTAGCATCGCAAAGCGTGCATGAAAAGAACCAGCTCGAATTGCTTTCGCTGCTTCATAACATCTCTGAGAATACTGAGCACGATAGGCGTATTGTGTTAAAAACCAATGAAGATATTCACCTTGTGAAAACAAGTGAATTGTGTAGAATAGAGTCTGATGGCGCTTACTGTCACTTTTTCCTCGAAAATGGAAAAAGAATTACGGTTTCGCATAATATTCGCCATTACGAGGAGTTGCTCTCAGGTTATGGCTTTGTACGTTGCCATCAAAGCCATATGGTAAACCTACGATTTGTGGACCGTTTTCAAAAATCGGATGGTGGAATGCTTGCTCTTCACAATGGCAATTTTGTTCCCGTTTCGTCACGCAAAAGGGACACAGTGTTGATTCTTATTAATCAGCAGGGGATATGTTAATACAAACCAGGTTGCCCAAAAGAATGTATTTGTACATCTGGTTCTGAACTTTACAGAATAGATGGGGTGAAACCCACAAATACTATCTTTTGGGCAACCTGATTTAAACCCTTTTCGGGTTTAGTTAACCTTTAGCACATCGGCAAACGCTTGCTTAAAGGTGTCTTTTGGTAAGGCACCAGCAGCCATTTGAGGCTTATCGCCCATTGGTATAAAAAGGATTGAAGGAATACTTCTGATGCCAAATAGACTAGCAAGTTCCTGTTGCGCTTCGGTATCAACCTTGTAGATATCGATTTTGCCTTCGTACTCTTTTGATAGCTCCTCAAGAACAGGGGCAACCATTTTGCATGGGCCACACCAGTCGGCGTAAAAATCGATAACAGCAGGCTTGTCGCCTTCGAATTTCCATTCGGTGTTCTTCTCAAAATCAAATACTTTCGTTTTGAAAGTTTCCATTGTCAAGTGTTCTAACATAATTTTCGTGTTTGGATTAAAAAAATGGGGGATGAGTATGTCTCCCTGTTAATTAAATTTCGTCGGTTTCAACAATTTTGGCCATGATGTCGGAGTATTGTATTAGTAGATATTTTTTTCCTTCAAACTCCGTTTCGGTGCCACTGAAACCATTGTACATTACCTGATCGCCAACAGCAACTTCTGAATTATCGATATTGCTTATGGCTACTACTTGGGCAATGTTTTGCTTCTCTTTTGCAGTTTCAGGAATAATAAGTCCCGAAGCAGTTTTGGACTCTTCGCTATTATTGGGAAGAGCAAGCAGCACGTTTTGGTTAACTGGTTGTAATTCTTTCATATCTATTCTAAAAAATCAAGTTACAAAATAATTTTTACTCTGCCTAGTCACTTAGCCTTTAATATTTAACAGCTGGTTTATTCGTGATTGGTTAAATCCTACAATCATTTCGCCACCTATATCGGTTTGCGGTACACCTCGTTCGCCCGAACGCCGAACCATTTCGTCGGCTGCATTTTGGTTACGCGACACATCAATATCGGTAAAAATAATGCGGTGCTTCCTAAGGTAGGTTTTTAGCGTGTTGCACCATGAGCAGGTTGGTGTAGAGTATACCGTTACCGGTTTTTGTGTTGTTTCATTGTTTTTTGTTTCAACTACGTAAAGGGCATTATCGAATAGCGCTTTGTAGTAGTTGCCATCATTGCATCCCTTCACTACGTTTTTGGCCACACCGTTTTCAAATTCAACAAGCGTTGGCACCGACGTAATGTTATAGGCGGGATGTATATCGAGGGTTTTTGTAACATCGGCCTTAAACACCTCAATGCCGTTAACCTCTTTCAGTCCCTGTTCAACGTTTTGCAAAGCACACTCGCTTTTCTCAGTATTACCCTTGTAAAGTAGGAGGTAGGCTTTATCCTTATTGGCTATTTGAGCCTTAAACTCTGCTAACGAATTTACCTGATGCATAAATCTATCTATTTGATGTTTCTAATATATTCCGATGCGCTAAGCGCAGCAATAGTTCCATCGGCTACTGCAGTTGTTACTTGTCGGTAGCGTTTGGCAATACAGTCGCCTGCAGCAAAAACGCCGGGTATATTTGTGCGCATATCTGCATCAACCTCAATCTCGTTGCGTTGGTTTAGCTCAACAACTCCTTGTAACGTTTCGGTGTTGGGTAGGTAACCAATAAATATGAATGTACCATCCACATTCTTTTCAGTTATCTCTTGAGTTGCAAGGTTTTCGATGCTAACCTTTTCTAGTTTTCCGTTTCCAAAGAACCCTCTAAGTTCCGATTCCATAATGAAATCGATTTTGGGATTGTTTTTTGCTTCTTGCACAGCGTGCTCAAATGCCTGAAACTTATCGAACTGATGAACTATGGTAACCTTTGATGAGTATTTTGTAAGGGTAACTGCCTCTTCAAGAGCTGAGTTTCCTCCACCAACAACTACAAGTTCCTTGTCGGTAAAAAATTCCCCATCGCAGGTTGCGCAGTACGATATTCCTTTGCCTTTAAACGTATCTTCGCCCGTAATGTTCAATGAGCGTGGACGGCCACCCTGAGCAAGGATTACCGATTTGGCTTTAAATGTTCGTCCATCGTCGAGTACCACCGATTTTACGCTATCGTTTAGCTTGTACTCAACAATTTTAACATTCGATTTAATTTTGCAACCAAAATCCTTAGCCTGCTTTTTCATGGTGTTGGCCAAAACAAACCCGTTGGTAGTTTCAACACCTGGGTAGTTGGCTATTTCGTTGGTTAGTACCATTTGCCCACCAATGGCACCCTCGTTTAAAATTATGGTGCTGAGTTTAGCCCTAGAGGTGTAGATGCCAGCGGTTAAACCCGCGGCACCTGCACCTATAATCATTACATCAAAAACTTCGTCCATTTCTATTTGCCTGAATTGTATCGTGGTTACTAGCTAAAGTGCTCATCGAGGATGTCAACAACCTGTTTTCTCGATTGAATGCTGGTGGTTGCTTTAACCATTTTACCATTCTTATAGTAAACGGTAAAGGGTAAGCCCATAAAGCTGCTACACATTGGAGCATTTCTAATAATTCCCGCTTCGGGTGAGTCGAATGCCATAGAGTAAAATTTTATGTTAGGGCGTTCCTCTTCAAGCTCTTCCATTACGTCGTAAACAGGTATACACATAGGCCCCATACGTCCACAGCATACCATTACATTTTCATTTTCCGAGATAATTTTCTCTAGTTCCGATGCTGTTTCAATTTCGTGTACAGCGGTTTGCAAAAGTTTCATAGTAGTTATTTAATTAAGTTATATAAATATTTACAGATGTAGATAAACAAATAGTATTCCACAAATTTTCGCGAAAAAATGTTAAAAGAATATTTATCTCTAAAAGACTATGTGAAATCACAGAAGATCAGTGTTATGTGATATTATTCTGGTATAATTCATAGTTTTCATCATGAAATGGTTTTATAAATTAACGTTTATAAGTTGTAATTTTGTCAGGTTTTAAAAAAGTATGACAGTAAGCTATGCAGGAATATTTAAACAGCAAGATATTTAGGGCAATTTCGGAAGTGTCTGGACAAATGGATAGGCCTACCTACGTTGTGGGTGGTTTTGTTAGGGATATCTTTTTAAAGCGTAATTCTAAGGATATAGATGTGGTGGTTCAGGGTTCAGGCATTGAATTGGCCGAGCGAGTTGCTAAAAATTTGGGGGTAAAGCGTGTAACAATATTTAAGCGATTTGGAACCGCCCAGATTAAAGTGGGCGATTGGGAGGTGGAGTTTGTGGGAGCCCGAAAAGAGTCGTATAGCCCCGATTCGCGTAAACCAGTAGTTGAGGACGGTACCATTGCCGACGACCAGCTTAGGCGCGATTTTACTATCAATGCTTTAGCCATTAGCCTTCATCCTAAGAGTTTTGGTGAGCTGGTTGATCCATTTAATGGGGTAGAAGATATTGAGAATCGAATTATTCGCACCCCACAAGATCCTAATCAGACTTTTTCCGACGATCCTTTACGCATGATGCGGGCTATAAGGTTTGCCACACAGCTCAAGTTCGATATTGAAAGGGAAACCTTTAGGTCTCTGAGTGAGAATAAGGAACGCCTTAAAATAATCTCGTTGGAACGTATTGTCGATGAGCTAAATAAGATAATTTTATCTAAAAAACCCTCAACAGGTTTTTTACTGCTTGAGCAAACCGGAATGCTTGAACAGTTCTTTCCCGAATTTCAGGCACTTAAGGGGGTCGACAAAGTTAAGGATCACAACCATAAGGATAATTTTCTCCATACGCTTCAGGTGCTTGACAATGTGGCAGAAAAATCGGACAATCTTTGGCTGCGCTGGGCTGCCGTGCTGCATGATATTGCCAAGCCCATTACTAAAAAGTATGTAAAAGGTATTGGCTGGACTTTCCACTCGCACGAGTTTGTGGGGCAAAAATTAGTTCCTAAAATATTCAATAACTATAGTTTCATCTATTTTTCTAAAACTAATTACACTTTA
>CAZTFJ010000039.1:11382-12503 GCA_964612255.1 uncultured Rikenellaceae bacterium
AGTTCCTAAAATATTCAGAAAGCTTAAATTACCGCTAAACGAGAAGATGAAGTATGTGCAAAAAATGGTGATGCTGCATATGCGACCTGTAATTCTATCGAGCAACGATGTAACCGATTCAGCTGTTCGTCGCCTGCTATTCGATGCTGGCGATGATATTGAGGACTTGATGACCCTTTGTGAAGCAGATATTACATCGAAAAACGATGCCAAGGTTAAGCGTTACCTTGCCAACTTTAAGCTTGTTCGCAAAAAACTTGTTGAGATTGAGGAGAAGGATGCCGTTCGTAATTTTCAGCCGCCAATTACAGGCGAAATTATTATTAGTGTTTTTAATATCGCCCCACTGAAGGACCAATTGATTGTGTAATCTTGCCGGTCCGTAGCCAGGTATAGCCGCGGTATCGGCATCCCCTCCATCAAACGCCGTTCACGTTCAGCAACAAAAGCCAGGCATTGCTGGTGGATAAAGTCGAGCTTTCGGTAAACGGTGCCAATGTTGATTCCTTGCTTCTCGCAGATGCGGTTGAACGGGGCCTTGTTCATCAAGTCCATAAATACGTCACGGTTCTTACTGGGAAGCCGTTGTCGCCGCGTGCTCTGACCTACTGAGAATGTCTTGCCGCATCGACGGCACTGATATCGCTGGGAACCAATGTCGGTCCAGCCAAATGCGTAGTAGTAGGGCTTGCCGGCCGAGACGCCTACCCCGTGATTCAAGCAGGCGGGGTTACGGCAGCTAGGCTCATCTCGGGGATACAGGTAGCTACTCATGCGGGCTACTTCTTCAGCCACACCAAGGTTGCTCTTGATGGGTGGAAACTCCCCACAAAGCTTGCACTGAAGGGCTGGCAAGCCTTTGCCGTAGGCAACTACGGTGTAATCGCCAGGTTCGGGTGGTGGTGCCGGCAATTTGCGTGAGCCACCCCTTGTGGAGGAAGGCTTTGGAGACACGCCATAGTTCCCGCAAACCGGATTCTTGCAGAAATTGACCTGAATCCCGTCAACTGCCGGAGGCACCCTAGACTTGGCCGACGGCGGGATTGGTAACGGTACAGCGGGAACAGAGGCTGTAGCCTCGGCGGTCAAGCTGCCAGAGATTTCTCCCGCCATAAAAATAC
>CAZTFJ010000040.1:0-3116 GCA_964612255.1 uncultured Rikenellaceae bacterium
GGTTGCTGGTTTTTAAACTCATTGAAAATCCGAGGAAAAGGGTAAAAAGGCCACTGGACTGACAAAATGTTCGGGTTATACGTTCAGGTAGCCGGGCGAGAAACATTAGGCCAAGCACTCCGCCAACTATCACCGCAGCAACGTTTATTAGGGTACCAGTTATCATCAAATATAGTTTTAGCTACAAATATAGCACTATAAGCAGCACAAAGGCTAAAATGGAAATAATTATGGAAGACGATGTGTGTCTTGCGAGATTGGTTGGCTGATTGGCTGATTGGCTGATTGGCTGATTGAGTGATTGGCTGATTGATGGATTGGTTTATTGGTTGAGTGATTGGTTGATTGGTTGATTGATTGGTTGATTGGTTGATTGGTTGATTGGTTGATTGAATGGTTACGTAAAAAGTATTCTGTTTTTTATCGACAAACAATCTTCGAACAAGTAAAAACCTTACATTTGCTATGTAAAAACTTTGGATGCTTAAGATTAATTCGGATCTGGTGATGTAAATAACCAAAGGCAATTGCTTTTGGTTATCCCCTCTTACCCTCCAGCAGGCAATGGCTGGGGGTGTTGTTATTTAATTATACCAAACAACTTATTCCTAGGCTTTTTTTTGCATAGGATTTAAAACTAAAATTAAACATCATGAGTAACGAGAATAAATCCATTCACGAGTTCGATTTCAATCTAATTTGCGAATACTTTTCTAGCATCGAAAGACAAGGTCCCGGCAGCGCTGAAGCAACTCTAAAAGCGCTAAGTTTTATCGATAACCTTACACATTCATCACGTATCTTAGACTTGGGCTGTGGTACTGGCGGACAAACAATGACAATTGCGCAAAACGCACCGGGTCAAATAACTGGCATCGACCTCTTCCCACTTTTCATTGACCTATTTAACGAAAATGCCAAAGATTTAGGTTTACACGAAAGAGTAAATGGCATTGTTGGGTCGATGGAAGAGATTCCTTTTGTCAACCAAGAATTTGATCTTATTTGGAGCGAAGGAGCCATTTACAACATTGGATTTAAACGCGGAATTACGGAATGGCACAAGTTCCTGAAAACCGGAGGGTACCTTGCCATTACAGAAGTATCATGGCTAACCAATACACGACCCGATGAGATTAATAGGTTTTGGTTAGACGCATACCCTGAGATCGATTCTATTGCCAACAAAATATCACAAATACAAAACAGTGGTTACAAACCTATTGCAGCATTTGTATTGCCAGAAAATTGTTGGGTAGAGAACTTTTACACTCCCCAAATTGAAGCTCAAAAAACTTTCCTGGCAAAGCATAAGGACAATCCAACTGCCAAAGAGTTAGTAAACAACGAGCGCCACGAGGCTAAAATGTATTCGAAATACAAAGATTACTACAGCTACGTATTTTACATTGCCAAGAAGGTGTAAATGTTACTGAAATGATAAGCGAAATGCACACCCTAGCCGTTCTGTTTTGGGTGTGCATTTTACATTAAAAAAAGTCAAGCCTAACCATTTGCCACAACGAAATGCAAAAGCAATGTAACCTTTTTACGCTTGCTGCATATAATAATGCGTTTGTATAGTACCCGATTTTCTCACTAAATTTGCAACTGTAAACACATTTTTATCTAAAAAAACATAGTTACAATGAAAAAGATAATTGTAATCCTCGCCATATTACTTTCAGGATGTTCAGTTCTCACCCCATTGCAAAAGAGTAAGTTCATAACCATATCAAACCTCATTGAATCGGGTAAATATACCGAGGCTAAAGTATCGATTGATGCATTACTTGCCGATGAACAATCATCCAAATGGCCACGCACCTGGTATATGCAAGGAGTACTAAGTCAAACAGCATACAAAGAAGGTATTAGTAAAAAAAACACTGATTGGCAAAACCTTTACCCCGACCAAATATTCTTTGCTTACGAGTCATTTAGCAAAGCGCTAGAACTCGACAAAAGGGGAAAGTTAGATAAAGACATTGCTCCAAAGTTTGTTTTACTTGCAAATGAGTACCAGAAATTGGGGAATGATTACTTTAAGAAAGGGCAATATAAAGATGCGTTAAAATCGTTTGAAGCCGCACTTAAGGTAACTACAAGCCCAATACTAGAAGTTAAGCTCGATACAAACCTAATTCACAATGCCGCCATTGCCGCATACGAAGACAAAAATTGGAACAGAGCTATTCATCACCTTGAGAACCTACACAACAATAATCACTCTGTAAATGCTACCCAACTTCTTTTTGAGGCACATATAGAAAAAGGCGATACCCTGCAGGCAAAGCAAGTTCTTGTAGAAGGAATGGCTAAGCACAACGATAACGAAAACCTAGTACTGCTGCTAACCGACCTACTATTTAAACAAGGCGACATTGAAGGTGCATTGAAAAATCTTGACAAGGTAATTGCCCGAAACCCAACAAACAAAACCTTTTTATTTACCAAAGGGCTTATATACCAAAAAAATCAACAATACCAGCAAGCAATTGACACATACAACCAAGCATTAACTTACGACCCGGATAATACCAGCATCTACTTAAACATAGCCACCTGCTATTATAACAAGGGTGTTGATATTGAAGAGGGCACCAGAACAATTACAAATAACAGCAAGGTTATAGAGCAGAAAGCAAAATCGAAAGCTGCGTTTGACTCCGCCATTTTATGGCTCGATAAAATTGAGAGCAAAAACAGTAATGACCAAACAATCCTGCTAAAAGCATACGACCTTTACAAAGCCCTGAGAGTTGAAGACAAAGCAAAACAACTTGAGAACCAGCTAAACTAGCAATTAAATATTGAACGAAAGCGTAAGGCCAAGCAGCTGGTTAAACTGCGGTTTGGCCCCTTTCTTCTCGCTACCATCAGGAAGCAAAACGGGGTCCCCATTACCATCAAGTATGGTAAAATCAATATCATCGTCGTAAATAAAGTGCATATTTAGTCGCACCTTAAAGTAAATACTCACCTGTTTCTCTAAATTAAGTTCCCAATCAACATCAACATTTTGCGGATTATTCAGATAGTTGGTAAAGAGCCTTATAGAGTTCTCAATTTTCATATCCTTACTAAGTTCTATTCTGTCAATCTGCCCGTCTGCA
>CAZTFJ010000040.1:3126-12471 GCA_964612255.1 uncultured Rikenellaceae bacterium
ATATCCTTAAGAATAGTGATGCTGTTCCGAAATACTAGCTGCCCCCCCATTTCATGGCGCACCCGCTTATCGGGCTCAATACCATGCTTCACCTGATTAATTAAAACCGTATCGAGCACAAAGGTATTTCTGTAAGAGAGTGGCGAAACGTTAAGCGTGGTTTTCTTCCCAGGCTTATACTCAATACCCACACCCAGAGTAAATGTTCCGGGGTTAAAAAACTTTGAAACAACCTCCTCGTCATTTGGATAGTTATACCCTTTGGCTACTTGGGTTTTTCCATAAAAGCTTGAACTAAAGTCAACCTTGTTTTTAAGCACCTTATTGAACTGTGAGTTTATTTCCAAAATATCGGTATTTGTTCTAAAGCCCTGCTCATCGGTCCAAGTTGTCCCGTAGCGCAAACGGCCATTCGTTGTCCACTTTGTCTTGGCCTCCTTGTTATTATACTCAGTACTACCGTTTATATCGAGCAGGCTAGCCAACGAACTCTCGCCACCCTTTGACCAGTATGTGGAAAGGTAATTCTGACTTAACGAGAACGAGCTGGAGAAATCGCGTGTCCAGTATATAGGAATTTCTTTTAGCGGTTTAAGTTCTGCCAATTCTCTATGGGCTTTAATGGTAGTAAAGGGCACATCGTCAACCATTTTTCGTTCTAAACGAGCCACGCTAACATCCTCCTCGAGTATAAGCGAAATATTACCTTTTGCAGGGTTCCCAATCCAAACGGTAACAGAATCGTTCTTCGAATTTTTAACCCAATACCTATACAAATCCTCTTTACCTGAACTTAACCACATGGCTGTTTTTTGTCCATACAAATTGTTAATCCGCAGCAAAAACGAATCGCGCTCACTGGTATAATCGAGTAAGGCTTTAACGGCATAACTAAGCGAGTCGGGCATTCTGCGATTAGGCACAATACTAAATGGCGATCCATTTGCTCCAACCAGCACAGGAATTCTTTCGGTAAGAACTATACTCAACGAGTCGTTTGAAAATCTATAAGATTTTCTAGATTGAGAAGGTAGAATTGATGGTTCAATTCCATTTTCTGTCAACTTATGCACTCTAACCCTTTTATTTTCGAGGTATGATGTATCTATATAGGTTCTTATTGTTGTATCTTCCTGCACCAGTTCATCCAAGTTTACTTGCAACCTAAGCGAATCGGTTTGTGAAAACATAGATGTGTCCTTAATCCTTTTCACAATGGTAATTTCTTTCACAATAGGCTCACGGTCAAGCCACACCGTGTCTACAATAAATTGGTAAGCGTTTAACCATCTAAGAGGCAATGTATCGCGCATATATATATGGCTACTGACAATTGAAAGGGAATCGAAATTGAGATTTGAAAGTTTTTTCGCAATGCTATCGAAGGGTTCGGTATAATGATGGACCAAATGCTGAACCGATTGTTTAAGTGAGTCGTTAGAATCATCTCGCCAAAGATCTTTTTGTGCTAAGAGATTTTTGAGATACTGCGAAGCCGCAGTGGGTGAAAACTCAATTGGCTCAACCACTTCTATATTCTGTGCTTGCCTTAGGGTATCGGGCACTACATTTACTGAATCAACAGATACAGAAATAGTATCGGGCTTTACAAGTAACGTATCGGGCTTAGCTTGCGCTAAAATCTTCGAAGTGAAAGAGAGAATAGCCAAAAAAATAAGCAGAAAAGAAATCTTACGCATTATTAAAATAACATTTTATTAAACCATAAACTAGTATCTGAACCTAACTCGATAAAAAAACGAATTAATTGGTAAGATGTTTCAGTATCACCATAAATATTCTAAATATTGGTTTTTTGCTTACCGGGAAGAAACAAAAGCACAACTTGAATACCAAAAATGAACAGTCCTTTTACTATAAGACATTCAATTTTTCAGGCAGCTGCATAACAATACAAATTGCTATGGTAAAGTATGGTTTGTTTTAACTTTTGTTACATAGCTCTGAAAACCAGTACCGGCCACGATATTCTTAGGCATAGGCTTAACTCCTTCGAATTGGGGAATACCAAGGGCAATTTCAATTGTGCTAAGGTTTAAAGAATCGTTCCCAATGTAACCAACCATTATTTTATCGCCGCCGTAGCTTGGTGCAACAAGCCTAAAGAATGGGTTTGGAGAGTTACCCTTATTTAAAGTATCGGCTATCGGGAACTCTTTACCATTAATCATAAATTGCCTTACCTTTATTTTATCGGGAAAGATGATATCGAGCATTACAGGATTAATGGCCGATTTAAGAACAAACTCAATCATTCGTAGGTTTGAATTTACTGAATCGGTAATAACCTCAAACGATGGCTTCTCAAAATTGACAAACGGAGCTTTTGCTTTTAATTGAAGCGCCTTACTCCAAGGGTAAAATTCCGACATATCGCCTCTTTGCTCATCAGCAAAAAACTGTTTATTCCATTTGTCTGTGGCAAGATTCTCCGAAAACCAATACGCTTTTGTTGAATCGGTAAGAGCGGTGTACATCACGTTGCTATGCAAAGGTTTAGTATCCGTTGGTGCCGACTTTTTATGTGCAATGGATAAAACTACTACTACAGACAAAACAATAAGCACTGAGACCAATTGGCTAGTGCGCTCCAATGGATAGTTGAGAAGTGGTAACGAAACTAGCAGCAACAAAACCAGCAATGCCGCAGCGGCATATGGCATACTTAGGCCAAATATTACAAAAATTAGCTTAATGTAAGGCGATAGCATAAATATTGCGGGAATTAGCCCAGCTAGCATTAAGCCATGATAAACCCAAGGTCTTTTATCCTTACTAATATCAACAATTAAAATCAGGTTTATTGGAATAAGTGCAAAAATCAAAGGGATTATGGTAATGTACGAAGCGGTAGGAAGAAACCAGATTAGCCCTCCGGACAGAACTATTAGCAGAATAAATACCGATGCCATTACGCTATATATATTGAAACGCTTTATGAAAAATGGAAACAATAAGATAAATGCCAAAGTGGCTACCAACGAGTAGGCTACAAAGTAATAATGTACGTTGTAAAAATTACTCATATAAAAAGCGTTGTAATGATTGTAAAAGGTTACAACAAGCTGGTTTAGCCCCCATACTGCACCAATCGAAATACCAGCAATAGCAAGTGTAAAAATTAAACTTACAAGTACTCTATAAAAATTAATGTATTTACGAGCATAAGCCAGCATAAGAAAGAACACGACAAGAATTACCGACAATACAAGCAAAACCCAGCTAACCCACATGGGGTAAAAAATTATTTTAGAACCAAAGATGTTGAAGTAAACCAGATCGTTCGCTTTGGTTTGGGTAAGCGAAATGTTACCAAAATGTAACGCAAACCCCATTAAGTAACTACCAGTATGCTGCAGGCTGGCTAAGCTAAGATTTTCGGGTTTATCGGTTGGGCTATGATAATTCACATATCCATCAACAATCGCCACGTTTAGTCCGGAAATGCCGCGCTCTTTAAACACTGTGAAATCGGTATTATTGGGTATCATTTGATACACCTCGTACATCATTGAGCCAGCAAAAGGTTTTTCCATAGCTTTCACAAATTCCTTCACAATCCATCCATTCTGTGTACTCATTTCAAAGGCTAATGCAGGGCCTTTAGTTCCCCGTGCCTCAAGGTTTAGTACCAATTCCACATCTTTCATCCAAGGATGTTCTTTGGCAAAAGCTTCTGCTCCTAAAAGCCCAACCTCCTCAGCATCGGAAAAAAGGAAAATAATATCATTATTCAGCTTGTAATTTTGAGATAGAATTTCGGCAGCTTCCAGCATTGCACCTACCGCAATGCCATCGTCGGCAGCACCTGGGGCATATGGTTGAGTATCGTAATGGCCAACAACCAAAAGCGCACCCGATGAGTTTTGCCCAGTAATTCTTCCAACAATGTTGGTTACGTTGCCAAACACAGGCAAGCCATCGTAACGCACCACGGTTGTGGTTTGTATGTCAACCTCAAGGCCAATCTGCTCCAACTCACCAACAATATAGCTACAAACCTGCTCTTTGGCCATACTACCCGACATATGTGGTTCGGAAGCAAATTTATTGATATGCACAAATGCCCTATCGGCCGAGAACACATCTCTATCAGCATTTATGCCTTTTGATTTTGTTGGCGAGGTTAACTTTATTGACACTAACACCAAAAAGGTAAAAACCAATAGTGTAATTATTGAGAACAGATAACTAGAAAATTTTAACTTTGGGAATTGCATAGTAAGTGGGATTAGGGTTGTAACGCCAAATATACAAAATTGCATAAATCTGAAAACAAATAGCTTAAAAATATGAATATGATTAACAAGTCGTTACAACTATTTGCTAATGGCTATAGCTGTGCCCAATCTATTCTAGTGGCATTTGCCAGTGCAGTAAACATTGATCATGACCTAGCCTTTAGCATAGGTGCTGGTTTGGGAGGCGGAATTGGCCGAACTCAGAATATTTGTGGGGCAATAAATGCAGGAGCCATAATTCTAGGGTTAAAATTTGGGAGATATAACCCATCCGATGCAGAATCGAAAAATAGAATGGCAAATTTGGTGCATCAGTTTGTTGATGAATGCAAGCAAACATTAGGTGCAACCCAATGCCTCGACTTAATTAAGGTTGATTTAAATAATAAAGAGCAGATACAATCTGCTCAAGAAAGCGGGCAATTATCAAATATATGCAATAATGCAGTTTTAAAAACAGCCGAAATACTAACTCGATATCTGCAAAACTAGTTTTTTGATGCTATTGCACTTACTTTTTTAACAGAGAAAGCCGCAAAGTATCCTATTGCCCCATTCGAAAGATTGGTACGAGGGTTTGCAGGAGGCCCACTGAAAAGTGGAGCCGAACGCCATGACGCTTCTTGCGCCTCGCTGAGGAACTGAAAATAATCCTCTGAAATTCCACAAAAGCCAACTGTTATTGTATCTCCTTGTGCAACCTCGCCTCTCCTGTCGCTAAAAAAAGTCACGGTTATCCCATTGGTGTACTCACCATTGAAAAAGGTATCGTCAACCTGTGAGTAATCGCTTAGCGAGTCGGTTTGCAACTCGTTATTTATGTAGATTAGAAACTTGTAAAAATCGCGAGTTTCTGCGGGATCTTTAGCAAAGCCTTGAACTTCCCACCCCTGCCATAAGTCTCGGTAAACAACCCTTATAGAATCAACGTCGCCAAGGGGCACAATGGTGCTAGTAGCCTGATAAGACGACAACTCACCGTTACCCAGTAAATCTAGGTTATCAACCAGCAAGGTGTATGTTTTACCCACTTCCCCATAAAAATTGGGCTGGGTTAGGTAAACTCCAGATTGCGTTTCACTCTCGGTTAACACAAAGTATTCAGCCCCATCAAAAATTCTAACATCAGCTCCAGAAATCCCCTGTGGCGATAAATTTTTAAAATAATCGCCAGTTGAGGTAATTGTTACCTTATGGGCTGTTGTGTCGGTAGATATTTGCCCAAAAATAACAGGGCGAACATATGTACTATCAAGTTCAATATCAATCTTCTCTGTGCATGATATAGCCATCAACCCAAGAGTAGTGGCAATCATGGCAAGCTTAATATTAAAAGTAATTTTTCTCATATTAAAAATCTTAACTAAAACTTAAAGTTATAAGTTATGGCAGGAAGTATAGAGAACAGATACGTCATCTCGGCATAAGTTTTATTGGGGTTCACCCTATCCTGCACAAAGTTTATTGCCCATGCATTTTTGCGGTTGTAGGCATTGTAAATTGATAAATTCCACTCGCCCTGCCATTTTTTATTCGTGTTAGCCCTAGGGCGATAGCTTAACGCCACATCGAGCCTATGATAATCGGGGTACCGAAACGAATTTCGGGTGGTATATAAAGGAATAATTGTACCCATTATTTCGTATCGGCCCGCAGGAAAAGTGGCAGGAACTCCCGTTGCATAAATCCAGTTTGCCGATACCGTTAACTTGTCGTTAAAATCGTAACTTGCTACAACCGATATATCATGTGGCTTATCGTAAGGCGCCGGGTAGGGCTTACCGGCATTAACATCGTTAATTGTTCTAAACGCTCTAGAGTAAGTATAGCTAACCCAACCATTTAGTTTCCCAAGGTTAAATTGCGCCAACGCCTCAAAACCATATGCCTCGGCCGTGCCAGTTCGAAGTTCACCTTCAAGCAAATCGTTTAGGAATAAATTTGCGAACTCTTTAAAATCCACCACATTGCTCATCGATTTGTAGTACACCTCAACCGATGTCTCCAAAGCGTTACTAAAAAAATTCTGAAAATATCCCAGCGCCCACTGGTCAGAAAGTTGTGGCTTAACATTTGGTGATGCGGAAAACCAAATATCGAGCGGAGTTCCTGCTGCCGAATTGGAAGCCTGCTGGATATACTGAACGGTTCTGGAGTAACTACCCTTAACCGATTGCCGCTCGTTAAAAGCAAATGTAAAACCTAATCTGGGTTCAAAATTCATGTATGTATTAAAAACCTCATTGGAGGCATACTCATTAAAACCAATTACCTCAAAATCGTTATTATAATCATACACTTTTGCGGTACCAATATTCTGGAATGCCGATAAGCGAAGACCATATTTTACTGAAAACAATGGGCTAAACCGTTGCTCGTTCTGAGCATATAGGCCATGCTCAAGAGAGTAGTTGTTTGGAATTTTCAACTCTGCAAAAATCGACTCATCGCCCTCACCCCTGGCTGTTCCTGGGCTAATATTGTGATATGTACTCTGAGCGCCAAAACGAACGGTATTACGGCTACCCAGAAAATATGTAAAATCAAACTTCACTCCGTAATCCTTCATATCGGAAAACCAGGTAAACCCACTGGCCTCACCAGAACCACCACCCAAGCTATAATCGTAACTGGTATATATTAGCGAAGTATTTAAAAACAGTTTCGGGCCAAACAAGTGATTCCAACGGGCTGTCATTGTTTGATTGCCAAAGCCAAAACCGGCAAAATCGTTTCTAAAGATATCGCGCCCAAAGTACCCAGAGAGAAAAAAACGGTTATTATCATTAAGCCTATGGTTTACTTTTAGCTTCAGGTCGTAAAAGAAAAGCTGATTATCCCTTACGCTCTCATTTGCTGCCAAAGGCAAAAAAATATCGGCATATGTTCGCCTACCCGATGCAATAAACGACGTGGCCTCGCTAAAAATTGGCCCCTCAACTGTTAGTCGGCTAGAAATAGTACCCACACCTCCCACTGCTGCAAATTCTTTAGAATTTCCTTCCTTCATACGAACATCAAGCAGTGACGACAATCTTCCGCCGCTTGAAGCAGGGATATCGCCTTTGTATAGTTTCACGTCCCTAATGGCATCGTTATTAAAAACAGAAAAGAAACCCATTAAATGCGATGCATTGTAAACGGTTGCCTCATCGAGCAATATTAAGTTTTGATCCATAGCTCCACCCCTAACGCTAAACCCCGATGATCCCTCTGTTGTACTTTGAACACCTGGCAACAGCTGAATGGATTTTATTATATCTACCTCGCCCAGAAGAGCGGGCATTCGTTTTATGGTCTGAATATCGAGTTTAGCCACGCTCATTTCTGCCCTTGTTATGTTGGCATTGGGCTTCTCTCCAGTAATTATTACCTCCTCAAGCACAGTTTGATCCTCTTGCAGCTCAATGGTTAAAACTAAATCCTGAGTAAGGTTAACCTCTTGCTCGTACTTAAGGTAGCCTAAGTAAGAAAAAACTACAGTATACTTACCCGGAACAAGCGATATTGAATAGTAACCATACGAATTAGTTGTTACGCCTTGGGTAAGCTCTTTAATTAATACTGTTGCCCCAATTAGCTCTTCACCGTTGGCTGCATCGCGAACGTAACCGCTAATGCTATACCTTTTAATTGCCTCGTTATCGGCGAGCAACACTAATGCAATTGACTGCAACAAAAGTATAATGGCAAGTTTAAGAAATATCTTATTCATAAGTTACACAAAAAGATTTATCTCTAAGACGCAAAAAGAGGCAAATTGTTCAATCAATTTAAATAATAATTTAAACACAATAGACTCGAAAAATATTAAACCAATAACCTTTTGCAAGCGATGAGAACTTTGACCTGTTAATCAAACTTTTCGACATAATCCCTATTCGCCTTATACTTAACATATGCTCCAACCAGCAAATCGAATACAAGAAGGAACAACAACCCGGCAAAAAATCCTACTATAAACATAGTTCCTAAATTTTAAAGTTAAACATTATTTGCATTTAACTTATACATACAATATGCCACAACTCATATTTATCTATTTTACAGATTATTAAAGCATTTACAAAAGCAATATAATTGTACAAAATAGCACAACAATGTTCACTAACGAACACATCAAATTAAACTAACTATTAAACCAAAACAGAAAAGTTAAATCACATAAAAAACAACACCCTAAATAAATAGCAAAATGGAAATATACAGTTGGCGTAAAGGATTTTTCAGCAATACTTATTCAATTTTCAAAAAGGGTTTGCCAGTCGGAAATCTGAGAACCAAATCCTTTTCAAGCAACGCGAGTGCTTACATCAATGGAAAGCAATTCAATTTCATCACTAAGGGATTCATCAACCAATCGGCATTGATTATCGAAAGAAACAGCAATAAAGTTATTGGAAAAATAACATTCAACAGCTGGCGAACTAAGGCAAATATCGAATTTGAGGACACCATTGCTGAACTCAAATCTAACAATATTTGGAACTCTAGCTGGTTAATAACTGGCAATCGTGGCGAAACCATTCGATTAAAAAATAGGACAACCAATGGAACTATCGAATCAACAACTGATGACGAAAGGCTATTAATGGCAGGATTATTTGCAACCAATTACTACCAACAAGTATCTATAGCCATTTTTATAGCCATACTTATGCCATTATACATCTCAATTTTAAGCCGTTAGACTCGCATTCAGCGCCTGTCATATTTCACATCCTTTCCATAACAATTAACCCCTGCCCAATATTAATAAAAGTATCGTAATTACTGTGTCATAAACCATTGCTGCATCGTTTGCACAAAATTTAACGAATAGCTAACGCTCTCACCCCTGCTATTTCATTTTTTTTAATAATTTTGTAACCTCAGAAAAGTTTGTGCTTTCAGCTAACGTAATTCTATATAAATCAATAATTAAACTTTAATTACGATGTCAAACGTAAAACGTGTTTATACCTTCGGAAACAAAGAAGCCGATGGTAACGGAACAATGAAAGAGTTGCTAGGTGGCAAGGGTGCTAACCTGGCAGAAATGAACCTAATTGGAATTCCTGTTCCTCCAGGGTTTACTATAACC
>CAZTFJ010000041.1:0-8761 GCA_964612255.1 uncultured Rikenellaceae bacterium
ACCGATTACGCACTTGTTATTCAGTGCGGAGGTTGTGTTGTTACTCGCAAGCAGCTAACGAACAGACTACGCCCAGCAATTGAAGCAAATATTCCTGTAACCAACTTTGGTATGGCCATTGCCTATATCCATGGCATTTTCCAACGCGCTGTTGCGCCATTTACTCAACCCAAAAGCTAATGGTTTCTGTTTGCTCGTTGCCTAACAAATCAACGGCTTTAAGGTTAATTGTATTAACCTGATTAGATTTAAAACCGTTTAAGGGTTGCGTGTATAGCTTTTCGCGTGCTCCGTTGACTGATACAGCAATTTTCTCAACTCCGGCCTTGTTGTCGGTAGCACCAATATAAATACTCACACCCCTTGGATAAACGTCAAGCGTGGTTCCCGCCTCGGTAAGTTTACGGTGGGGCTTAACTGAGAAGTTGTAGAAAATTTCAGGAGCTATAGCATCTACAGCAAAACTAATGGGTTTCACATTTAGGTTCTCCACATTATCCCAAGCGGTGCTGCTGATGTTGTGGTAGCCATTTTCATCAAGATTAAAAGCTGATGTGTATTCTTTTGGTGGTGCTTCGTTGTGGCGATACTCAATGCGATTAACACCTGCTCCATTATCGTTTGCGTTGATAGCAATTTTTGTTGATGGGCCAATCCAAAGCGTATCGCGAAGCGAAATTTGCTTGCCCTTAAGCGAATAGTTTATATTGGGGCCGGTAATATCAACCTCGGGCATTGAGAATTGCTGCCCTTGCGTGTCGCTCATACCCTTGTTATCTACGTTATCGGTTGCGTAAGAACGGATGGTTATTGCTCCCGTAATTTCCGATAAGAAAATTGGCTTCTCGTACAGCACAAATGGCTTTCCGTTTATTGAGTAGTGAATTTGGTTTACCCCCGCCTTATTGTCTACAGCAACAATGCGTAGCTGACTTCGCCCAGAAGAGTACTCCTTACCCGAAACCATATAGGTGTTACCCATTATCTCCTCAAATACCATGGGTGGTGTTTTGTCAACAAAAAAACTAAAAGATTGCTTCTGCTCAATATTCCCCACCTTGTCGGTAGAGTACCAACCTATTGAGTGCTCGCCTTCGGCAAGACTTGCCACACTAATTGGCCGTTTGTAAACTTGCTCGTTGCTGTTGTTAATTGCAAAACGGGTAACTTTAACGCCAAACGAATCGGTAGCAGTAAGAACTAGCTTCGACGAGGCAGCTATTACCTCGTTGTGCTGCGAACCATCAATTTTAAGCGTTGTTGTGGGCGGCGTGCTGTCGATAATAATCTCTCTTTCTCCCTCATCTTCGCGGTTGCCAACGTTATCTATAGTATAAAACTTTACTAGGTATTGCCCATCGGCGTTAAATTCAATGGGTTGGCTATATGGCTTAAACTCACTTCCGTTTACAGATAAATAGGTTTGCTGAACGCCTGCATGCTGGTCGATGGCTTCGAGTTCAAGTAGCGCGCTGCCCGATAGAAAAATCTTGCTACCTTCCTGAAATCCCTGCTTAGCATCGAAATTTGGAGTTGTTCTGGGACTTTGCCCGTCGGCAAAAAGATTGAAACGGATTTTGCGACCAAGGTACAGGTTCATGTGGGTGAGGTAATGTACCCCATGGCCATCCCAATACATAGGATTACCTTCGGGTTGCAAGCTGGGAACCCTAACGGCATCCTTTCCATCGGGTGAAGTGGAAATGTACAGATATACCGGCGTTCCAGGATTTACAAACAAAAGGCCGGTTGAGTCGGTGTGAAAAGTTTTGTTGTCTTGTGCAACCCCACACTGAATTGTAAGCAAAACTTGCAGAACAGTGAATATTGATAGGTGTAAAAATCTTTTCATACTACTTATCTGTTTTAGGTTGATTTTCATCTACCTTAACAATTATAAACTCAACTCTACGGTTCTCTCTATGTTTCGATTCTGGGCAAACGACTCCTGCTTGGCAATCGTTAATAAGCATTGTTTCGCCATAGCCTTTGGCTGTAAGCCTATCACCACTTACGCCTTTGGCTTTTAGGTATGTAACTACAGCTTCGGCTCTAAGCTCCGATAATCTTTGGTTATAATCTCCCTCACCGTTGCAGTCGGTGTGGGCTCCAATTTCTAAATGAACATGAGGGAATTGCTTTAGAATTGCAACCAACTTGTTTAATTCAATTATTGATGCTTGCGTGAGTGCTGAGCTATTGCTGGCAAAATAGATGTTATCCATTTTAACCGCCGCTTGAGTTGTTGTAATAACCTTAAAAACTTTGGGTTCCTCAATATTTCCAACGTTATCTATTGAGTAAACTTTCACGTTATACTCCTTGTTGCCCGAGAATACCCTGGGCTCTGTTTGAACCTCGAAGGTTGCACTATCGACAGATATAAACGATTTGCTTATTCCCGTCATATCGTCGGAAGCACTAACTTTTGCTAAAGAACCCCTTTCTGCAAAAAGCACGTTGTTATACCTAAATATTAAGCCTTTTTTAAAATGTAACGACGAACTAGGGGCCTTCCCATCGGCCATAATACGAAAACGAACATTCATGTTTCGTTTTAAATCCTTGTGCACAATGTAATGCTTGCCGGGGCCATCCCACTCCATTGGATTGGCAGCCTTATCGGAACTCGGAACCGGAATTAGTTCACCCTCCTTATCGGCAGGAGAAATAAAAATGTATGCAGGAGCATCGGCACGAGTATATACCTGTCCTGTGCTATCGACATACAACATAGCCCCCTGCTCAGGCTGGTTTTGCCCTAATAGACTGGTTGCCATAACAAGAGCAAACGCTAGTAATACAAAGTGCTTCATACGTATCTTAGTGTTGTTTTGATGATTACGATAAAAGTACTAAAAATGTTTTCATAAATCTACCTCACCAGGTATAACCTTAAAACCAACAACCAAAATATCATCAATCTGCTTGTGTTCTTTTCCAATCCAGGTTGTCATCATCTCTTTTAGAATTGGGATTTGCTCCTGCATAGGCAAATGATTAATATCCAGCAGAAGCTGTTTAAACGACCGCGTGCCAAACTTTTTACCCCGTTCGCCACCAAACTGATCGGTGTACCCATCGGAAAAGATGTAAAATGAGGTAGGTTTATTAACGTCTATGTTATGGAGAGTAAATTCACGCACACCCTCTTTCTGAATCCCTCCTATGGGATAAACATCCCCTTTAATGTATGTTAACTCACCATCGCATATGGTTATTAGCGGATTTTTTGCTCCTGAGTACTGAACCCTTCGTCCATTATCGGATATGGCACAAAGCGCCATATCCATTCCATCGCGGTTATCGGTAGCGTCTTGTTTTAATAAATATCGGATAGAGTTGTGGAGCTTTGATAAGATGATATTTGGCTGCACGGTCCCGTTACGTGTAATTGTTTCGAGCAAATTAAACCCAATCATACTCATAAAAGCACCTGGAACACCGTGTCCAGTACAATCGACCGCTGATATTAGGAAACCCTTTTCGTCGTTTTTAAGGTTTGGAATTTTAATAAAGTTACTTCTTTGCTCATTTTCCAATGCCTTAGGCGAACCGTATCCTGTATACCAATAAAAATCGCCACTAACAATATCACGGGGTTGGAAAAAAACCATAGAATCGGGAAACACGTTCGATAGATTGCAGGTGGCTGGCAGCAGCGCTTCCTGTATTTGTTGCGCGTAGTTTATGCTGCTGGTAATATCACGATTTTGCTTCTCAATTCGGTTGAAAGCCAGCTCAAGGTCCTGATTAACCTGCTCAATCAAATCTTTTTGCTGGGCAATTTCCGTATTCTGTTTCTGGAGTTTCTGATTAGCTTTCTTTTTGATATTGAGGTTGTAAAGGAATAGCATAGCGAAGCCAACCACAACCATGATTATGAGGATAAACACGTTACGGACCAACTTCTGATTCCTTATAATTGCATCTTGCAACTCTTTTTCCTTACTAAGCAAATCAATTTGCATTTGTCTTTCCTTCGATATCTGCTCAACTTCCTCAAGGCTTTCTTCGGTTTCTTTAAGCGCCTGCTGCTTGCTGGCAAGCTCCACCTCAGTGGCTTGGCGTTGCTGCTCAATTTGGTCAACCTCCTCTTTTGCCTTATCAACCATTTGCTGCGCCTGGATATCGCGCTGGCGGATTTGCTCGCGTTGAATTTTTTGCGATATGGCCGTGAAAAGCGAGAAGTAATTTGCCGACTTTTGCTTGTCGCCTAGCTTCTCATACACATCGGTTAGCAACGAGTAACAATTGCGAAGCATTCGCTCGTCGTTTAGTTCACGAGCCAGCGTGTGCGCTTCCTCAAGAGTGGTGGCTGCATCGCTGTAGTTTCTCTGCTCGGCCTGTGCGTTGGCTATGTTAATTAGAGTGGCGGCTATGTCGGGTTTTCTGTTCATCTGGCGGGCAATGGCCAACGATTTTTGAAAATTCTCTATCGATTTGGCGTACTCCTCCTCGTCAACATAAACCATCCCAATATTGCTGTATAGGGTTCGCTGGGCATTAAGGTTACCAATTCGTTTGTTAAGAGCAATGGTTTTCTCAAAATGCTCAACGGCCTTATTGGGGAATCCGTTTATCCAGTATATATTAGCCACCTGATTTTGGTGGTAGGCTGCCTGATTAAAGTCGCCTGACTTTTCGAAACCTTCGGCTTGGGTAAGGTGTTCTTCAACCTCTTTCACCAAATTTTCGGGCAACTCTTGACCAAACTGACCAAAAACCTGAATTGAAGCAGCGAAGAACAGTATAAACAGGAAGAAGATAGAGGTATAAATTCTCATAGCTTACTGGTTTGTTGAATTAGGGTAACGGTATTTGTTCAACAAATATATGAGAAACGCTAAAGGAGCAAGAATTTATCACCTATAAAAAAGGGTGATATTAGTCAATTAGGAATAAACCTCATAGGTTGATATTGTCTGAAGCTACATTACTGTAGATGTTGGTTGTTGGCTGTTACTTACCAATTACTATCCGATAGAATTTGTTCTAAGCCTAGTTTAACGGCTGGGGACGCGGAGCTCTGGATTAATCCCCAGTTAAGGAGTTTCCTGCGTGCCGATGCGTTTATCTAACCCGTTTAGCCCAAATTGTTTACACCCCTTGTTAGGGCACGTGCTTATTTTTCTTTCAGTATGTAAATAGTTCCTTTTCTTTCCCCAATTGATTCAATTATTTGTTCAGCCTTCATATACTGCAAATCTTTTTTAATCGTGTTAATTGAAATTTCAGGCATACTATTCACTATATCAGAAAGTTTAATAGGTTGATTGTTTGTTATAAATTCTTTAATTATTTTTTGTCTTGCATTCAGGTAACCACCTTTGGTTTTAAAAACATCATATTTTTGTTCTAATCGGTGTATTAACGCTTCTAGGGATTGCAAAAAGAAAAGCATCCATTTGTCAACTCTTTCATTTTCTGAATACCTGTCCTTTTGTCCATCCATTAGAGCTTCATAATACGTCTTTTTTTTCTGCTCAATTAAATTTTCAAACGATACATATTGAATGAACAAGTAATCGTTTTTAAGAAGCAATAGATTTGTTAATAATCTTGACAATCTCCCATTACCGTCTTGAAAGGGATGTATAGACAAAAATTCATAAATAAATAATCCGATAATAACTAAAGGGTGAATTGATTTTGACGTAATATGTTCATTTGTCCACTCAATCAAATTGTTCATTTCACTTTCAACAAGATGAGGTTCAGTGGTGTCAAAAATTACTCTTTGGGTTCCATCAGGATAATTTGCAACAACTTTATTAGATAGATTTTTGTATACTCCTCTATGCCTATCATCCTTAGTGCTATATTTTAATAAATTCTGATGTAATTGTTGAATGTAATTTTTCGAAATGTTGATGTTTTCATAGTTCTCATAGATAATTTCGAGCACATCATAGTAACCAACAACTTCTTGCTCATCTCTTGATTTTAGTTCGGTTATCTTAACATTTTCAAGTAGTTGCTTGATTTCATCATTCGTAAGTTGAGCACCTTCAATTCTTGTTGAAGAACCTATGCTTTCAATTGTGGCAATTTTTCTCAATTCCTTAAGAAACATATTCTCTTTACTTTCAACTATGTTCCACTTTCCTTTAAAAGAGTCAATGAAACTTATTGATTTTAAAATCAATTGATTTGTGCGAAAGTCGAAATATATTTTTTTTATTAAACTATCCATAATGTATCTATATTTTATCCATACAAATATAAAGGATTTTTATTTAAATATCCATATTGTATCTATAAAATATCCATATGTTGATTTTCTCGTCCGTCAGTATGTGCCCTAACTAACTGGTGATATCACTCAATCACCTCTGTCTGCCGTAAATGCATCCAACCAATCACCCAATCATCCAATCACTTTAGACGCTGACAGGAGCTTCGCACGCTGTCAGGTCAACGAATCACCCAACCACCCAATCAATCAACCAATCAACCCCAACCTTACTCGCTCTACCTCTTCCTCTTAACAAAAGGGATTATGCTAAACCCAATGCCTATTAAAAAGGTGAACCCAACATAGAACCCAACTAAATCCATATGCTTTTGGGGAATTACATCATGCATTAGCATATATATTATAATTGCCGATAGAATAAGTAGTATTGAAATAAATAGTGTTCTCGATTTTGTCATAGTATTTGTACTTTACATTTGTTTTGTTATTTAAGCATTAGGCTTATGATTTTCGTGCCTACTTAGTTTTCCTCGGTTATACGAAAAGTATATACCCGCCACGCTTACAATTGCAAATGTAATAAAACCAACCTTAATTACCCTCATAAACAGGTGCTCGGGCACAATATCAAGGGGCTTATTGCCCATAAACCCTGCAAAGTATAGCGTGGCAATGGTCATACTAACAATTTGTCCAATTACCCTCATGGTGGCAGCTGTGCCCGATGCCAGCCCGTATTGCATTTTGCTTACCGAGCTCATAATGGTGTTCATATTAGGCGACGAGAAAAGGGCAAATCCAAAGCCCACCCAAATAAGTATAGCCACAATTACCCATACCGATGTGTTGGCGGTAAGAAATGCCAATGCTGTTAGTCCAATGGTGCAAATAGACATTCCGGCAGTTGCCAGGTAGCGCGGCTGTATTCTATCTGATAACCTACCAGCAATGGGCGAGAAGATGGCCATAATAACAGGCTGCGCAATTAGTATTGTTCCAGCATCGCGGGGCGAGAGGTTCATAACCTTTTGTAAAAAGAGACTCATTAGGAAAACAATGGCAAAGGTAGCGCTGTAGTTTATAAGCGCAGCAATATTTGAAAAGGCAAACAGCCTATTGCTGGTAAATAGTTTGGTATCGATTACCGGTAAATCCGATTTGGTTTCGAGCATCCAAAACACAAGCAGCGATATAACTCCGCCAGCCATAAGCAACCAGCCTGAAAGTAATGGGATTTTCGATGAGCCATAAACCAGCGCAACCAGTCCGGCCATGTAAAAAACGGTGCCTCTAAGGTCTATTTGTTTACCAACCTTTTTCTCTAATTCATCTTTACCTAGATACAAAAACGCTATGATGGTAGTGGCAATTCCCAACGCCGATGAGATAAAAAATATTGCCTGCCAGCCCATGTACTGCGTTATCATCCCACCGGCAAAAGGGCCAAATGCCAAACCCAAATACACTGCCGACACCGAAATGCCCAGCACTCTACCGCGGTACTTTGGCAGAAAGCTCGACACCAAAATGGCTGGCCCAGTAGTGCTGCTAAATGCTGCTCCAATGCCTTGGATATAACGTAATGCAACTAACCCAAAGCCCGATTTTGCAAACCCGCAAAGTAGCGACGAGATGGTAAAAATTATAACGCCCAACTTAAATAGTCGGCGTATGCCTGTTAAATCGCCCCAACGCCCAACGGGCAGCAGAAACATAGCCGTGGCTAGCAAAAACGAAGTAACTACCCAGCTGAGGCTAACGGCATTTAACCCCAACGATTTTTCAATGGCAGGTAGCGCAATATTTATTGACGATATAAGGAACGTTCCCATGAACGATGTGATGGCCACAACGGCTAGTATGGAAATCTGTTTTTTTGTCCAGTGCATTTATTTATATGTAAAGGGTTATTTATTAATTGTTTTGGAAATAATCATTTAAAGTTAGCTTAATCCTCATCTACTTTCTATCGATATTCAATCCTTACAGACAGTTTCCATTCTAAACCTCCATACCTTATGCTTGGGAGGTCGGGGTAACCCCAGCCACTTTTTGTTGTTAACTGGTAACCACTGCTAAGACCAATGAAAAATTGATAACACGCTATGCGTATGGACCTTTCCACACCAAAACCAATGTTTGCAAAAGCATAGGGATAATCCATATTGTAGAGTTTTTCAGCCCCATCATTTAGGGTTAGATTAGCCACACTCTCAGCAAATGTAATATTTTGGCTCTTGTCGGCTATCGTCATGTTTCCCTAGCGTTCGCTATGGCCTATGTTGGGATGCACTAGCCATTTTGGACTATTGGTAATTGCAAAATGATAGCTGAGTGCAAGTTCCACTAGACCAATAGATGAGGACAGAGTCTGTGGTTCCATCTCATCATTATTGGCGCCAAAGAACGAAAGGGTTGCTGTACCGTACGTGTTTTTAAATTTACTTTTTGATGTTATGCCAACGCTATAGCCAAAAACTCGATTATTTAACTGCGCAACTCCTGCATTATCAAAAGCTGAATTTAACGTTTTAAAATTACAATATCTCTCGCCCGACTGAA
>CAZTFJ010000041.1:8771-12461 GCA_964612255.1 uncultured Rikenellaceae bacterium
CATATCGCTTAAATATGTATTAACATTGCTTTTGTCGACTATAAGAATACCTGTATCAATAATTGGGGGTAGTTTCTTGCCTTCTTTTGCATCAATGAGCTTTTCAACTGAAAGCCAGCCCATTTTGAAGGTTTTTGTAGTGTCGGTTTGTGCGAAGGTTGAAATGCTGAAAAGTGATATTGTAACCAGCAAAAAAGTTTTGTATTTCATTAGTTAGTTTTATTTAATCAACTCGAGTACACAAGCAAAGGCAGCAGTAAAAAATATTGAATTATAAAGAATATTATACATATTAAAATATTTGAGTGACTTTAATATTCCAAAGCGCTATACAGTTTACAAACACTTGTTATTTAATCCTCTAACAAATACAAATACTTCCCTATTCCATTTGTAATAGCCCAAGAATCATACTCATAGTTATAGCCTGTTGTGACTATTACCGTATTTAACTCAGGCACAATATAAATAAACTGACTACCCATTCCATTGGCCCAAATAACTTCATAATTTTTATTATTTGATTCAATATTTATTCTCCACCAATGATAAGCATAATCGTCACCCTTAATATGTGTTTTAGTTTTTACTGATGTTGATTCCAGCATCCAATCATTTGATATGATCTGCTTATTATTACACACCCCATTGTTATTAACTAACAAACCAATTTTAACCATATCAATAGGCAACAATTGTAAAGAACCTCCCATACACGGGAAACCATCTTGCTTAAAAATACTCCAATTGTATTTTTTAATACCAAGAGGTTCGAAAAGGAACTTATCGGCAAAATCATCGGCATACATTCCTGTTTTTCTTTTTATTACTGAACCCAAAATCTCTGTATTTCCCCCATCGTACAAAAACTGCTCGCCAACAGGAGCAATTAATTCTCTTTTCAATGAGTATTCTACTCTATTATAATCTTTATAGGGCTCATATTCATTCGAAAAGCCTGAAGTCATTGACAAAACATTAGCCAAAGTGATTTTCCGATAATCACCATTTCTTAAATGATTATACTCTGGAAATATTTTAAATAATGGGTCATCGATATCAGAAAGCATCCCTTTGTCTTTTGCAATACCAACAAGCAATGAGGCAATACTTTTTGTAGCCGATTCAATTTGATGTAAGTCATCTCTAGTATACCCATAAAAATACTCTTCGCATATAAGACTACCATTCTTCATTAAAAGAAAAGAATTAATTCTTCCATATTGGTTTGCAATTATTTCAGAAATTAATGAATAGATGAATAAAGAATCGTTTGGCGATTGAAAGTGTGCCGTTGGTATAACCTCATCAACAAAATCTGGTTTATGATATCTATATCTATAATCGGCATTATGGGAATTGGGTTTTGCTTCGGTCAGGTAATGCTTTGCCTCGTTATCTTTAATCAAATTTACAGTATCAAATGGCTCGTTTATGCAACTAAAACCACCCACTATCAAATCTCTATCGTGCATTCCTCCTGAATAAAAGCAGTTCCAATCGGGAATAAAAAACCGGATGCTATCTGAGTTAAGCCGTACGCTATCGATCTTAAATCTAGAGCTATAGAATTTGTTATTTGTCCAGTACCCAAATGCCTTGACAGTGTCTCTCTGTTCAATTATTTGAATGTAAAACTTCTTATCTGCATCTTCAGGATGGGGGCCTTCCCAAAAACCATTAAAACCAGCTATATCATTATTTGTACTGCAACTTTGCAATAAAACCAGAACAACCACAAATATGAAAAAGTTAGTACGTTTCACAAGAATTAAAGTTAGTTATATGTCTGAATAACAGCAGTGTACACTATAGTCTGAAAGAAGTCGCTCTTTCGCTTGTGGAACCCTCATATATTATTCATAGTCTTTTGTGTTAACTACCTTAGATGAGGGTTTCATCTGTTAATATTTTTGATTTCAAAGGTACAGATGGAGTTTTCTAAGACTCTCAAAATAAGGTTCACAGCATATCGTAACCAAAAACAATCATCAAAATGTGTATGTCAAAATATCCTTATGGCTCGGTTCATTTTATTTACCATCGATTGGTAAATAAACCTGTTTGCTAGAGTACAGATGGGATTTAACCTGCAAATATTTTACTGTATGCCTACCCCCATACTCACCAAGATTGGTTATTCCGCATTTAGCCCTCGGTTTTCTTTAATTTCCTAATCAGTTTCTTCTTCCTATTGGTCTTGATGCTTGAATTCCTTAAGCTATTTATTGCTAAATCAGTTTTTATTGAATCGGGCAAATCTGACAGTTTTAGTTTTAACACAAAAAAGTCAGTTTCTGCCATATTCATACAAGCCCTTAAAAAACCATCGGCATTTTTTGATATTAACTCAACTATTGCAAAATAATCAGGCTCACAACTTCCAAAATCCGATATAAATTTAGATATTAAACCATAGTCTATTGTGTCTAATCTTTTAATCAATTCGTAACGATTTTCTTTATCTTTTTTTATTGACTCTATTAAAACCAGCTGCTGGTCAAACCACTCTGAGTTTAAATCTTGAAAATCTTTATGGCACAATTTGTACTCGTCTGTTTTCGAAGGCCTATATTTATTCTTACTATTTTTGAAATGTTCATTATCATATCCAATATAAAGTCTTGCAGAATCGTCCAACATAGACGAATTTCTATTGCTCAATGATGAATTTCTAATATAGTTGACTAAAGAATCACAAGGGCTAAAAGGAATAAAATCATTATTCGTGTTTACTAATAACGACTCTCCATTATATATAAAATCCGATAATTGAGTCAATGTATCTTGTTTCACAAGCCAATAAACAGTCTTAAAGTAGCTGTAATTCTCATAAAGATACTCTCCATTTTCAATCGGAATCAGCATTTCAGTTCTCGAATCAATTTTAGTTGGCAAAAACCTTACTATAACTTCAGATTGACTCATCCCGTTTATACTAATAATTATTCCAATCAGTACTAGAATTTCTCTCATCGTCTATATTCTTATGCTTTGCATTTACTTAAAACTAGGGCTAATTCACTTAAATAAATTATAGTTAGACATTTGCTGCCGCGCCCTTCTCCTGTGCAACATATGCTTCAGAAAAAAGCATTACTTGCTAAAGCAGACCTTATGGCTATTATGCATAAAGAAGTAATTTTCTGTTTGTATTCACAGCCTTGTTGCTAACTCACTTATAAACACAGTTCATTTACCTCATGAACAAATCACTATAGACAAAACCAACCTACGGCAACACAACCTCAACCCAATTGCCTTGCTTGCGGGCGTTTACAGAATTGTCGTACATTGCCTCGCACGATATGCCTGGCATATAGAATTTACCCTGGTATGCTGCGTTTAGCAATATTTTAAAATTTTTGGTTTGCCCTTGCCCAAGGTTAAAGTAGGTGTATACTCTGTCGTCGCGAATATCCTGATAATCGAATGGCGACGATTGGTGCGATGTCTGCCCCTCATCGAGCCGGCTGGTGCGAATTTCCCAACCCGAGGGAACAACGTACGACAGTATTAACTGCTCAAGATTCCCCATGCTTCCAGGGTTATAAACCGTGATATCGGCATAAAAGTCGGTGCCTTGTGTCAGCGATTCTGGGTTTATACTATTGCCATTCATGAGGTAGTAGCTAATATCAACCTTAAGGTTATTGCTTTGCTCCTCCTCTTTGCCGCTCACCGGAATAC
>CAZTFJ010000042.1:0-1444 GCA_964612255.1 uncultured Rikenellaceae bacterium
TCAGCTTGTCCCGATTCATCGGGAGGGTTAAACCCAGCTAAGCCATTAGTTCGCAAAACTTCTAATGTCTAATCTGGGATTAAAATGCTAATTTTACCCCATTAAATCATACTTGAGATATGAAAGGGAAAGTATTAAAATCGACCGGAAGCTGGTATACCGTAATAGACAACGAGGGAAATAGCTACAAGTGCAAAATTAGAGGGAAGTTAAGGCTAAAATCGTCACGCACCACTAACCCAATTACCGTTGGCGATTCGGTTGAGTTTAGCGTAGAAAACGATGGGGTAATTGGCAATATCGATAGTGTCGATTCTCGCAACAATTATATTATTCGTAAATCATCTAACCTATCGCGCGAGGCGCATATAATTGCAGCCAATATCGATCAGGCCATTCTGGTTGTCACCATCGATTTTCCCGAAACCAACACGGTTTTTATCGATAGGTACCTAGCCACATCCGAGGCATACCGAATACCAGCCGTGTTGCTTTTCAATAAGATTGACTTATACAGCGATGAGATGTTTCAGGAAAAACTAGAATTTTACCTTTCCATCTACAAGCCCCTCTATCCTTGTTACTTGGTATCGGCCAAAACAGGCCAAGGGATTGAAGAAGTTAGAAATCTGATTAAAAACAAAGTTAGCCTCTTCTCGGGCAACTCAGGAGTAGGGAAAAGCACCTTGATTAACAAGGTTGAGCCCAACTTAAACCTTCGTACCGCCGATATTTCGCACTACCACCTAAAGGGAAAGCATACCACAACCTTTAGCGAGATGTTTCCGCTTAAAGAGGGAGGTTTTATTATTGATACCCCAGGAATTAAAGGGTTTGGTTTAGTTGATATGGATAAAAAAGAGATTTTTCACTTTTTCCCCGAAATTTTCGAGGTAGCAGCGGGGTGCCAATACAAAAACTGCACCCACGAGCACGAACCCGGATGTGCAGTAAAAAATGCTGTTGAAAATAATTTAATCCACCCCTCGCGCTACTACAGCTACCTAAGCATACTGGCCGACCAAGAGGAGAAGTACCGAAGCTAAACCATTGCAGGATTTACACAGAGCACTGCTATTTTGGCATTATTGGCAATTACGTATTGCTCTTGCGCACCAAACATGTAATCGGTAAAATCAAGGTTTGGCGTGGTCATTATCAGAATAAGATCAGCCTCTATATCAACTGCCAGCTTCACAATCTCGTCGGAGAAGTTTTGACCTTTGGCAGCATTGTGAATCTCAGTATTTATCTCGTTAGCCTCAAAATGCTTCTTGGCAAAGGCCAAGTTGTAATTTATCTTTTTCTGAATACCCGCATCGGTTGCGTGGGGTAAAATAATATGTACCCTTGAGCTAAACTGATGAGCAGTTCGAATTGCCCAGCGTAGGCGTTCCTTTTCGTTTAGCCTATAATCGAGTGGGAAGATTATGTTTTCGAAAAT
>CAZTFJ010000042.1:1454-12239 GCA_964612255.1 uncultured Rikenellaceae bacterium
AGGAGCGTCCTGAATTACCAGAAAGGGAACGTTTGACCCAGCAATTACCTTTAGCGCCTTGCTACCAGTAAGTTTTTGCACCCCTTTTATTCCATGGGTACCCATAATAACTGTATCGGCCTCAACATCAAAAGCATACTCGCTAATAGTTCTAAATATACTACCTTCCTGAACTACGGGTTTTACCTCTATCCCGTGTTGTTCTTTAATTCGAACAACTTCGGCTTTCAACTTCTCAGTTGCCTCTTTTTCGGTCATCTTACCCTTAGAGAACATGCCACCGTTTTCTACCACATGAATTAAATCAATTGTAAAACTATCGGTAAACGATCCTATTTTTAGCGCGTACTGCAGGGCGTTTTCCGAAACTTGTGTAAAATCCCACGGCACAATAAGTTTCTGAGATTTGATTTCCATAGCTACTTTGGTTTTAGGAAAAAGACTAAGTTTTAAGATTATAAATTTATAATATTTATTTTTTAACTATGTAGTGTATGTAATAAAATTTTACCTCAAACTAAGTATAATGTTCACTAAAAACAGATTTACAACAACATACAACGCATACAATTTTATCTACTTATTGGCTTTAGTGCTCCCACCGGACATAAATTTGCTAACTTCTGTAGGATATCGTATTGCAAAAGCGGATCGGATATAACCTGATTATCATCGTTACAAAATGGGGTTTGAGCCCATGCTATCTTACCATCAGCAGCAGAAAAAATCAACACATCGGTTGCCAATGGCATACAATATCCACACGCAATACACTTATAGCGAAGCACCTCTAGCTGTGGGAGATTACTCTGCATAGAAAAACTAAAGTAATTAACTACGAGTAAACAAAGCTAAAGTTAACAAATATTTCGTAATCAGATTTTTTGGGGGGGGGGGAAATGATCGGAACCTATGGGTTTACAAAGGTTTTTGATTCCAGCACAATATTTTGTATATTGTACGTACAATTCTTCTAAAAAATCAAAAAATATGAGCAACAATATACCTAATGACAACAAAGGGAACAATGACGTTCCAGATAAGAACAATCTGATGGCCAGATTTGGAAATTTCTTGAAACAACACCCAACCCAATCGGTAATTCTTGCAGGAATAGTAGTAGTTTTATCTTTTTGGGTTTTCTTTAGTGCTAAGAATAATAACCTAGAAAAAAGGTACGAGACTAAAATAATACTCCAGAAAGATAGCCTCAACACTCATCATATGATGAACAACGCCCGTATTTTTTCTTGGGCCGTGCGCAGCGAGCTTACCCGGGGTAACATGGAGCAAGTAAAACAATTTTTTGACAACTACCTTGAAACGGGTATGATTATCCGAGTAATGTTAGTAAACCCCGAAGACGGCACTGTTCTTATATCAACAAACAAAAAGGATGAAGGAACCAAAATTGATGATAGCAAAATAATTACAGCATCGTCGGTTATTCATATTGATAAGCTAAACAGCTATTATATTGTTAACCCCATTATGGGCCTCGATAAAAAAATTGGAATTGTTGTAGTGGAAATTGAAAAGTAAATTGAACAGACTATGCGTACCTTAGGAAATATCATTTGGCATATCCCCTTTCTAGGGTTTGTTACTGCATTTTGGACATTTGTAATTGGTGGAGTTCTCACACTAACCATTGTTGCAGCTCCAATTGGTTTAGGATTAATGCAGCTTGCCAAGTTTTTGCTTACACCATTCTCAATGCAAATGGTGAGCAGAAACACCCTTAACAAAAAGCAAAATAAGCTTTGGAAAGCTTACGGATTTATTGTTAGGATTATTTATTTCCCCATTGGGCTTGTGCTGGCTATTGTAACCATATGCCAAATAGTTGGTTTATTTATTTCGATAGTAGGCATACCCACAGCCATTGTTTTGGCCAAATCGCTAGAAACTTACTTTAATCCTGTAAACAAAGTTTGTGTGCCTGAGCCATAGTTCAGCTATTAAGAATTTCTTTTAGAACAATTACCACACGTTAAAGCACATCCCAAATCCACTGAACAAGAGCAAATACTAGGGGAAGCGTAAATATACTTAACAGCGTAGTTACAAAAAGGTTACCCCCTGCTAGCTGATGATCGCCATTGTACCTATGCGATAAAACCACCACTATTGTTTGGCATGGCATGGCTGCCTGTAAAACAACAACAAATAGTGCCTCGCGCGATATAGAAATACCCAATAAGTTTAACACAGCCAGGTATGATGCGGCCAAAACTACTGGAATTAATATCAACTTGTAAAGGCTTAAAAAGTAGATGCTTTTTTGCCTAACTGCGCTCCTAATATTCATTGAGGCTAACATTGCCCCTATGTAAATCATTGATAGTGGACTGGTGCATTGCCCTAAGCTACGAAACGAGTGGCCAACAAACGAAGGCAAGGGTATTGCAAATAGCAACACAATGGCTCCTAGCATCAGTGCAATTGTATTAGGATTTATTAAACTTTTCCAACCCGACTTCTGTGTTCCGGCACTTAGCTTGTAAACGCCATATGTAAATGTAATGGTATTGGAAGCCAGCTGATACATAGCACCGTAAAAAACACCCACTCCATTGGGAAAAAGCGCATCGAGAAGCGGAAACCCGAGAAACACAATATTGCCAAACATTAGATGCAGCGTGTGCACTGTGGCTTGGGGAGTTTTTAGCCCAAGTAATCGCGACGACAGCTTTCCGGCCAAATTAAATATTAACAAATTAACAAACGCCAACACAAAAACCAGCAACCCGTTACGGATAATTGCAGGGTTGGCATCCATATTGGCAAAGGTTGTAAAAATCAGAAACGGCAGAGTAACATCAATCACTATCCTAGCCAAATTATTCTTCATCTCAGAAGTAATAATTTTACGCCAGTACCCAGCAGCCCCAATGGCTATTAGAATGCCAAAAACCAAAAGTTGCTTTACAATAATTTCTGTAGCCATAATATAGCCAGTTAGGTTACAATGCGAACCAATAGCTGCACAAATATAATGAGCACAACCATTGCAATAGGATAAACTGCCGCGTAAGCTCTACCTGGTGTATTGCTTGATGTTAGCGTATCGCAGGCTGCTAATCCAGGAGTACTTGTCATACCTCCTGTTATTGCCCCTAAAAGTTCAAAAAGGTTAAACTTGAAGAAAAATTTGTTAAGCAGTAAAGCAAAAACCATTGGTAAAAGAGTTATGGCCAAACCTATAAGTAAAAGCATAACCCCCGATTGGGTAATGGTTTCAACCAAATGCTCACCTGCTTTAGTGCCAACTGCCGAAAGAAAGAAGAGCAAACCCAGCTGCCTAAGTAGCTGATTGGCACTACCACTCATTGTCCACACCACAGGTCCGGTGCGGCCAATACCACTTAGCACAAGCGCAGCAATTAACACTCCGCCGCTAAGCCCAAGCCCCATGGTAAACCTACCCGAAAACGACACTTCGATGTAACCAATTAAAATCCCAATAATAATCCCTAGCGAAATGGGCAAAAAATCGGTATCGGAAAGCAATCGCTCATTATTTCCCAATAGCGTTCCTAAGCCCGCAACGCTCTCCTTAGGGCAGGTAAACATAATCTTATCGCCAAAACGAACATGCAAATCAGGCGACGGGGCTATATCAATTCCGCTTCGACGAATGCGGGTGACAACCGCATTAAACGAATGATGCAAGCCAAGCTCATGCAACGTTTTTCCAACCAGCTCCTTGTTTGTAACAAGTAGTTGCTGAGCTGTAAAATCTTTGCTTAGCGATATTTCTTGGTTAACCCTTGGCCCTATAAGCACTTGCACTTTGCTCAATGCATCCTCGGGCCCAACGGCCCTAACAATATCGCCTATGCCAAGTTTGGTTGAGTAAAGCGGCGTAAAGCAACTCTCTCCTTGCTGAATGCGCGAAATGGTAGCGCCTGTCATTGTTCTAAGATTGATTTCGTTGAGCGTTTTGCCAGCAACAGAATCGTTCTCCACCATAAAATGAGCATGGTGAATACTTGGAAAGGCTTTACGCTCTGCCTGTTCAATCCTTTTGTTTTCCTTAACTAAATCAATTTTAAGAAGTTTTGGCAAAAGCCTTACAAAAACTATTACTCCTACTACACCAACCGGATATGCAATACCATAACCAATTGAGGCCAATGGCGATGAAGTTGCATCGATAGCCACTGTAAGGCCAGGTGTGCTGGTAAGTGCTCCGCAGAGTATGCCAACCATTAGGGCCGAATCGATTTGAAAAACTTGTTGCGCAACAACGGCTAACAATACCCCAAAAACCACAATTAACGATGCCATTAAGGCAAGCTTTCTGCCTTGCTTTTTGAAAGAGCTAATAAACCCTGGCCCGGCCTGTATACCTACAGTAAAAATAAACAGCACCATTCCAATTCGCTCAATAACCTGAGGTACCATTATTCCAAAATGACCAAAGGCAAGCGCAACGAAAAGCACTGCAGAAACATCAAAAGAAAAACCTTTAATATTAATGTTGCCAAGAATAAACCCTATTGATACAATTGCAAAAAGGGCAAAAACAGGATTGGAAATCAACTCCATACGATTTGATATTGGTTAAAACAAAAGTACTAAAACAGAAACACCAACACCCAACTAAGTAGCAGTTTTAAAGCATACTTTTGAAACAAAAAAGGGTTTTGTGCGTTATAGGCGTTAATTTTTATGGTTAAACAGTTGACATAAGGGGTTTTATTTTATAATTTGTACCTTATTTTTAGCAACCAAATAATTTAAAATTATCAGCTAAGCCTATAGTAGATATAAAAAAATATTATAAAATTGCAGAACAATTTGGTCAAATCATACTGGTTATAAATTCAATCATCACAACAAATATTTTACTAATCTTAAATCACTTAACACAATCCTAATCTTTAACAGTTTCAGTAATGAAATCAAAGAAAGAAATGAGAAAGCCAGAGAGAGATTTTTCTAGTGCCGATGAGCTTAGAAAAAACCGCAAACTTAAACCCGTAAAAAAGGAAAAAAACCCAAAACGTGCTTTTTACGATGAGATTGATGAGCTGGAAGATATTGATATGAACTACCTAAACGACGAGTACTATGATGAGGATATGATTGACGAGGATGATGAAGACTACTAGTTTTTAAACAATACCAAACATTGTATTTAGGGGCGTTTATACGTCCCTTTTTCTTTATCTAGCAACTCGCAAAACGGCCAAGTTGTAACCAAATTGAAGAGTAAACGTATTTTTTATGAAAGTTTTTTTACTTTTACAACAAAGCCCAACAATGCCCACAATAAAACATACAAGAGTTGCAGCCGCGTTATTGCTAACGCTTTTTTGGTTTGGGCATAACGCCAAGGCTTTGGGAACCGACTCAATTCACACCCTAATAAACTCCACCTCTGAAGAAAAACGGCTTGAGGTAATATTATCGTCAACCGAAAAAATCCTTAACCGGTATCCCGACCAAGCAATTGTATATGCTCAAAGAGCATTAGAATTAGCACAAAAACAGAATGATTTATCTGGCGTTGCACAGGCTCAACTACTTTTAGCAAAAGCCGAATATATTACTGGCCAGTACAGCCCTGCTCTCGACAATTTAGAATTGGCACACGAATACTACAAAAGCAAAAATGACAGCACCCTTTTGGTAGAAAGCTATCAGCTTTATGCCAACATATTTACTCGCATTGGCGATTTTAAAAACGCTATTAGTTACATACAAAACGCTATAACCATAGCAGTAAGCAGAAACAACAGACCTATGCTAGCCAACGCTACACGCGAATTAGGCAATATATACTTTTACTTTGGTGAGAATGCAATGGCTCTCGACTTTTTTCAAAAGAGTCTCAATATCAGCGAACAAAGTAAGTACAAAGAAGGAATTGCTAAAGCCTATAACAATATGGGTAGGCTATTTGCAGAGCAGGGTAGGCATAATACCGCTTTAGATTACTTAAAAAAATCGCTACAAGTAAAGGATAAGGATTCCGACAGAGCCAGCTACGGCAACACCATGCTAAATATTGGGGCAGTTTATTACAGCAGCAAAGAGTATCAACGCGCTGTAAATTATTACGAAGAGGCACGTTTGCTCTTTGCCTCAGTTAACAACATGGAAGGGGTGGCCAACGCCCTATACCATTTGGGCAATGCATACACTAATATGAAGCGTTATAACCAGGCCATTGCCATGTATAATCAATCTGGTGATATTGCTTCGCAAATAAACTCGTTGCGGTTATTGGTTAGTATAAACCAAGGTATGTCTAACGTTTATGAGATAATTGGCGACCACAGAAAGGCTTTGGAGTTTTTGCACCGTTACATTTCACTTCGCGATTCTGTTTTCTCTCAAGATCAATCGCGACAACTTGTTGAACTTGAAACCCGTTACCAGCTCCATACCAAGCAACGCCAAATTGAGTTGTTATCTAAAGAAAAAGCCCTTAAGGAGAGTGAGCAAACCCGTGTGAGAATTTGGATTACCCTTTTGATTATGGTTGCAGTGCTCATGATGCTTTTATCGTACTTTACATACAGCCGGTTTAGGTTTAAAAGTAAAGTAAACGAAAAACTTATGGGTGAAATTACTCATAGAGAAAAGGTTGAGAAAGAGCTTAACGACTACCAAAACCAACTTGAGGATTTGGTAGAAGAGCGTACCTTGGAACTAAAGATTGCTAAGGAGAAAGCCGAGGAGGCCGATAAGCTTAAAACATCGTTCTTAGCCAACATGTCGCATGAAATTAGAACACCCATGAATGCTATTGTGGGCTTCTCGTATCTTCTCACCGACAAGGAATCGGCTGAGGAGGCAAAATCCGAGTATGTAAAAATTATAAAGAGCAATAGCGAGGTACTAATGAACCTAATCAACGATATACTAGACATATCGATTATTGAAGCGGGCCAGCTTCGCACAAAAAATAAACCCGTTGATTTGGAGTCGGTTCTAAACGAGCTAAAAACTTTTTTTGCCCAAGAAATTGACAAGCTACCTAACAAAAAATTATACATTGAATCGGATTACGATACCAACTGCAGCAACGTTACTGTAAGTACCGATGCGATTCGTCTGCGTCAAGTCTTATCGAACTTACTTTGGAACGCGCTTAAATTTACTCCAGAGGGTACAATAACATTAGGTTACAGGCTATCGGGCAACGATAGCATCATATTCTTTGTAAAGGATACCGGAGTGGGTATTGAGCCCAACAAGCATGAAGTAATATTTGAACGTTTCAGCAAGTTCTCAAACAATGCTGAAGCTAGTTTATACTCCGGAACCGGATTAGGCTTGGCTATTTGCAAGGAGCTTGTAAATGCTCTGCAAGGCAGCATTTGGGTTGACTCATACCCAGACAAGGGGTCAACCTTTTATTTTACAATTCCCTACGTAGCTGAAGAATCGATAAAAATAGCTGAGAACAAGCCTAAAGCAAACCTCAACATCAACAAGCTTAAAGGCAAAACCATACTGGTAGCCGAGGATGTGGAAAGCAACTACAAACTTATTGAAGCGTTTTTGGCAAAGGCCGATGTAAATATACTTTGGGCAAAGGATGGCTTACAAGCTATTAATAAGCTTCGTGATAATCCAGATACAGATATTATAGTAATGGATATTCAAATGCCCGTTCTCGATGGTTTAAACGCGCTAAAAAACATCCGTAAGCTTAACCAAAGTGTGCCGGTTATTTTTAACACGGCATTTTACAGGGAAGAAGAAAGGGATATTTGCCTAGCTGCGGGCTGCACCGATTATATGAGTAAACCCATTAGAAAAGAGGATTTACTAGAAAAACTGATTCAGCATATTGGCTAATCGCGCTTACCCTTTATTAGCCACTTATCCTTAACGTAAACCTGACGCTCAAAAGCCTGGTCCAGAGAGATAAAGGTTTCCGTATTCATTACACCAGGAATATTCTGAATGGTATTAACCAGCACCTCCATAAGGTGTTCGTTATCGCGGCAAAAAAGCTTTATTAGCAGCGCAAACTGGCCAGTAATAAAATGGCACTCAACCACCTCTTGCATTTGCCTTAGCGCCTCAACCACACCCTCGTACTGGTTTGCCGCTGCAAACTGAACACCAACATATGCACAAACATCATAGCCCAAGGCTTTGGGCTTAACAATCATCCGCGAGCCATCAATAATTCCGGCCTCCTCCATTTTGCGTACCCGTTGATGTATAGCCGCACCCGAAATACCACATTCGCGGGCAATTTCGAGGAAAGGCATACGCGCATTTTTAACCAAATACGCTAAAATCTTCTGATCTATTTCGTCAACCTGATATTTATTCTCGGCCATTTGTTACAGATTATTATTAAATACGATGTAAAAATAATAATTTGTAAGCAAAACTATACTCCAAGGAGACATTTTTTTATTAATTAAGATATTATATCTCTACCTACCATACAATGTTAGATGGGGTAATATCTAACAATAAGGTGTGCAAAAAATACAGCCGCTATTTTGCGTTATCCCTTACTCTACAATAAGATTTTTATTTCGTGGAAACCTAACAGAATACTGAATTTCGAACTCTTTGGTTTCTGATGGTTCTAGAACAAATTCCCATTTTATCTCACCATTTTCGGCGTTAAGCTTGGCTCCTGAAACATTTTGAATAGTAACTTCAATTTCAGAATTTGTTGAAACAGGAACTTGCTCGTAGATAATCATATTAACCTTTTGCCCCTTATTATTCCTTACGGTTGTTTTCCAGTTCCTTAATTCTTCCTTTTTACTCCCAATAAAACGCTTTGTGGTTAAATCTTTAATTTTCTCACGTTTAACAGATATGCCTTTGTCCCTTCCTAATGATATTTGTAAGGTATCGGACGAATACCTCACATCGAGGATAGTTTTACCAACATAGGTATCCTCAAAAAACACATTTGCCTCACCTTCGAGCAAGCTGTATTTTTCCCAATCAACAATATTTGCAATCAGAAATGCACCCCTATCAACTTTAGGAACACTTAGGTACTGATAAAATGCAGGAAGTTCATAAGCAGCCATATCTACCGAATAGCTTTTATTATCGGATTTTATGGTAAATGGTATACCTACCTCAAAATCGACTGTTGTTTGATTTTCAACTTGTTCTGTTTGCAATGTACTGCTTACACCTCTAACGGTTATATTATCGTTGTCTGCAGAAACGCCAGCAATTCGACCCTGAAGTGCTTGAACCAACCCCTTTCGCCTCGAACTATATCCCGTAACAACTACCTCTTCAAGCGCCACATCATCTTCCTCGAGCATAACATTCATTGTATTGCCTGATATTGGTAAAGTTTTCTGCTTGAAACCAATAAATGTGTATGTTAGGTTTGTAGCATTGGCTGGAATTGTTAACGAGTAGCTTCCGTTTATATCTGTTGCAGCACCAATTGTAGTTCCACTAACTACTACCGAAGCACCAGGAAGTGGGTCACTATTACTGTCGTAAACTGTGCCGGTTACTCTATTAATATGCCTTTGGTATGTTAGCGGTTGGATGTTGTAATTTAAAAGGTAGGGTTTTAATACTGGTGCTACCCCAGAAACATTTGGTTCCGATGACGAGAATTTTAGCTTCACATTCTTCCAGTCTACCTTTGTGTCCTGTTTTACATTTGCTTTGTATATGAGTTCAATGGGTTCATTAACATTATTTGCTCTAATGTCGTATGAAGGGAACCAAGTTGCATTAGATACAATATATGTTAATTCAAATAATGCATTTAAGTCTTTTTTAGTATCTACTTTTACAAGAATTTCGCCACTTGGGAATTCCTTTTTACCAGTCAAAGTTCTTATTTGGCTCTCAATCTCTTGCTTTTCTTTATTAAGTTCTAGCAGAGCCTTGTTTAGCTCAATTTCTTTTAGGATTAAGGATGATAATTTACTGCCATAAAATGCGGACGCTTCTCTTAACGTATTAACACTAACCTCCTGATTTCTGCCACCAACTACCCTGTTTTCTCTCAAAAAGATTAGCTCCTCTTTAAGAATTTCCAAATGGGCATTTTCTAATCTAATCTTGTTTTCAACACCCTTCAGTTTTGTTTCTAAGCCAACAAGTTCTTGGGGTTTATCAAGCTTATCGAGAAAATTTTGCTGATGATTTACCGATAAAACCGTAATCTCGCCCATCGCTTTAACCTGTACACTTCTTGCATCAATAAATGGCGAAAGGTTTATGAACTTTACAACTGTTTCACCTTTCTTTATGTCAACGCTTTGTTTTCTGGTTATCTGTGCTCCATCTAAAAAAACAGTCACTTCATTCACCTCTGTTTTTATCTCCTTTTCAACCACTTCCTGAGTAAAAGCATAGTTAAAAGAAGCTAGCGCAATAAAAAATATTATTTTTTTCATGTCTATTAGAATAGCTGTAAATAGTTAATAGTAATGATAGTATGACACTTATATATCTATAGGGTTGTATGCAACTATTTTAAAAAATAAATACCGAATAGCAACAAGACTTAACCAATCATCCCATACAACATCTTAATCTCCTGAGCCCAAAGGTCGGGTTCAATGGTTTCGAGCACAATGGGGATGTTGTTGAAACGTACATCGTTCATTATCCTGTTAAACACATCGATGCCCAACAAACCTTGCCCTATGCTATGGTGCCTATCTACCCGACTACCCAGTTCCTTCTTGCTATCGTTTAGGTGCATCCCCATTAGCTTGTCAAAGCCAATACCCCTATCGAAATCAGCCCAGGTTGTGGTGTAGCCCTCTTCCGATTTAATGTCGTACCCTGCCGTAAATGCGT
>CAZTFJ010000043.1:0-1722 GCA_964612255.1 uncultured Rikenellaceae bacterium
ACAAGCTTAGGCTCGATATACAAGCACCAACGCCTGCCTGCCCTAGCATGACACAAGCGCTAGATGAGTTTATAAAAAAACACAACAAAGGACAATAAGTAGGTTACCAAGGCACTTCATTAGTGCCTGATACTCCATAATATCAACAAAAAATATGAAGCCATTTGGCTTTCAGAAAAGCGAGCGGCTTTGCAGCAAAAAGAGTATCGACGAGGTATTTACTCAAGGAACTAGTGTTTTTGCATACCCAATTAAAGCTAACTACACTGTAAAAACGCTTTGCGAGGGTGAACCTGCGGTACAGGCTCTCTTTGTTGTTCCCAAAAAGCGATTTAAACGTGCTGTTCATCGCAACGCTTTACGCAGAAGAATGAGAGAGGCCTACCGGCTAAACAAGCACAGCCTCACCCAATGGTGCCAAAATAACAACCTACAGCTTAGGATAGCCTTTATGTACGTGTCTTCTGAACAAATTAACTTTGAACAAATTCAAAATGCAATCGTTAAACTATTCTTACTTATTGAGAAAGAGCAAAACAAAACGATTACCAGCAGCAAGCCATGAACTATATAAAAAAGGCATTAGTTTTTATTCTTTCATTGCCCATTAGGGCATACCAAATTTTCATTAGTCCACACACACACGCCAGCTGCCGGTATTACCCCACTTGCTCGGCCTATTGCCTTGAGGCTTTAAAAAAACACGGCCCAGTAAAAGGGTTATGGCTTTGCATAAAAAGGGTTATTAGCTGCAACCCCTGGGGAGGGCACGGCTACGACCCTGTGCCCTAACAAACTTAGAGTAATAATCTATTCGCTTTTTTTAACGCAATAAGCCAAAAAAATGGGTAGTTATTGGAGTAATATTTGCTTACTTTGCCTTTGCGTTATACTCAAATCTATTTAGCATGATCCGTAAGAGCAATAAAATCAGAAGTTTTTCCATATTAGCCACAGCCGCCATTATTGTTGTTAGCACTGTTGCATTTAAATCGGCAGATTTTAAACTATCCAAAAGCCTCGATATATTTTTCTCATTTTTCCGCGAGGTAAATATTTTTTATGTTGATAAGCCCAATCCCGAAGAGCTAATAAAGGTTGGCGTTGATGCTATGCTTGAGTCGCTGGATCCTTATAACGAGTATATCCCCGAGGAAGAGAAAGCCGATCTAGAGTTTCAAACCACAGGCGAGTATGGCGGCATGGGAGCGCTTATTAGGCAAAGCGATGATTACCCCATAATTGCAGAGGTATACGAGAATAGCCCAGCCCATGAAGCAGGGCTTTTAGCCGGCGATAAGATTCTTGTAATTAATGGCACATCAGTATTTAATATGGCTGTTGATAAAGTAAGTAGCCTGCTTAAAGGTATTCCCAAAACAGATCTAAATCTTACTATTCAGCGTTACCCCAGCACCGACTCTCTAAAGTTTAGTTTTCAGCGTAATAAGATTCATATTCCAAGTGTACCATACCACGGTATGCTGAACGATTCCGTTGGTTTTATAAGGCTATCGAATTTTACTACCAACTGCCACAAAGAGGTTAAAACCGCCCTAAAGGAGCTAAAAAAAGCGAATGCTAAAGGCATAATACTCGACCTAAGGGGCAATCCTGGTGGTAAAGCTGGCCAAGGCGGCGGAATGAACGCTTTCCTTCGTCAAGCTACTGGAAGAGTTTAAAGTTAAAAAACAAAAATTGAAAGGATGATCTAAATGCCTA
>CAZTFJ010000043.1:1732-12225 GCA_964612255.1 uncultured Rikenellaceae bacterium
AACGAAGCCATTGAAATTGTAGGTCTTTTTGTACCCAAAAACGAGCTAGTGGTTAGCACAAAAGGGCAAATTTCTGATTTTGATCAGGAGTACAGAACTACCTCTCGACCTGTAGATACAGAAATTCCATTAGTTGTTCTGGTTAACAGGATATCGGCATCGGCATCGGAAATTGTAGCTGGTGCACTGCAAGACCTTGACAGAGCCGTTGTAATTGGCGAGAGAACATTTGGCAAAGGACTTGTACAAGCCACAAGGCCACTGCCCTACAGTGCCCAGCTAAAAATTACAACGGCCAAATACTACATACCCAGCGGCCGATGCATACAGGCAGTAGATTTTAGCCATAGAAACGAGGATGGAAGCGTTGGATTTATTCCCGATTCGCTAATATCCGAGTTTAAAACCCGCAACGGACGAACGGTTCTCGATGGAGGTGGGATAACTCCCGATGTGGAGCATAACGTGTCAATGTATAGCCGATTAACATCGGTGCTATATGCTCAAAATTTTCTGTTTGATTACGCCACTAAATACAGAACAGAAAACAGTAGAATTGCCGAACCCTCTGAGTTTAGTCTCTCCGACTCACAATACCAAGACTTTTTAGATTTCCTAGCAGAATCGGGCTTTGAGTACGAAAGCCAAACCGAGATTGTTCTTAAAAATCTTATAAAAACGGCTGAGCAAGAAAACTATCTAAATCTGTTACAAACGCTTACCGACAGCATTGAACATGTTGTACAAGCTAACGAAGCCCTTGAAATGAAGCAATTTGAACCCGAAATAAAAAGGTTGCTTGCCGAAGAAATTGTTGGGCGCTATTACCTGCAAAAAGGGAAAACCGAATATAATATCCGAAACGATGAAATTACTCCCATTGCCATTAACATACTAACCAGCAAAAGCCAGTACAAAGAGATATTAACAAAAGCTGAAAATCAGAAGGACGATAAGCAAGTTGCCCTGTCATTGGCTCCTTTGAAAGAACCAGCTGGACATAAGCAAAATAATTGGATGCTTGCTTCAACAAAAAGGGAACTACAACCAAGCTAAACCGTTTACGCCAGCCCCTTTCCGTGCGATTTTCTCAGTACCATTCGAAAGGTTGTGCCCTTATCAATCTCGGAGCTATTCACAAACAGTTTGCCGTTGTGGTAAACCTCAATTATTCTTTTGGATAAGGTTAAACCAAGCCCCCACCCCCTTTTCTTTGTAGTAAACCCAGGCTGAAAAACGGTTTTAAACTGGCTACGGTGAATACCCTTGCCTGTATCGGAAATATCTACAAAAACCACCTGCGTATTATCAATTATGGATACAGAAACCTTACCGCTGGTTTGTATAGAGTCTATTGCATTGCGAATAATATTCTCGAGCACCCACTCCAGCAGAGTTTCGTTGGCTGGAACTGGGATTGATTCGTTTATATCGAAATTAGTTACTAGCTCTATTTTGCTCGAAATTCGGTTTCGCAAATAATCGGTTGTACCTGCAATAAGCGATGGCAAATTAACTGTTTTGAGCGATGGGCTTGATCCAATTTTCGAAAATCTATCCACCACCTTCTCTAACCGCGATAAATCCTTCTCAAAATGCTCAACCAAGTTAGGGTCTACCCCCGCATCACGGATTAGCTCAAGCCAAGCCAACAACGACGAGGTTGGTGTGCCTAGCTGATGTGCGGTTTCTTTGGCTAAGCCCACCCAAACTCTGTTCTGCTCGGCCTTACGCGAATGGCTAAAAGCATAATACGACACCAAGATAAACAGAATGATGACAACCAGCTGCACGTAGGGATAGTATGTAAGCCTAACCAAGGTAGAGCTATCGTTGTAGTAAACTATATTCTTGCTACCATCTATTAGGGTTACCACAATGGGCTCTTTAGCCGATTTCATCTGGCGTAAAAGGTTAACCGTATCCTGGGCCGTTTTAAGCTTATCGGGGTTGATATTTATATGCGATAGAATATTATCGTTCTCATCGGTAAGTAAAACGGGTACCGTGGTGTTATTCTGCAACACCTCATAAACAATGGTAAAGTTTTGGCTCGAATCGGCCAAATCGGTAATATGCGAAAGTTCACGAATGGCTTCGGCCCAGAGCTCTATCTTTTTCCGCTCTTCATGCGATAGGTGGTTTACCAAACGGTTGGTTATAAAAAGCGATGCAAATCCAATTGCCACAGCAACTAGTAGCAATAAGATTTTCCACCGCTGCTTTGCTAAATAAATTTCCAATACTAGCTAGTTTAGTGTGTTTGTGCTACTCAAACAGATTATATGCTGATTTAGTATTTAGATTACCCCATAATTTTAATCCCACTCAATTTCAAACTTTGTCGACTCGTCCTTGGGTTTGGGTTTTGCAAGCGTATCGGTTGGCTGTTTACCTAATACGCTATCGGGTGAGGCAGCCGGGCGCAAAAACGAGAACTCGTCTCTTAGGATTGCCCTCAGATTTAGCCCCTCGTTTCGTAAGCTTTGCCTAAAGGCTTCGCGAGCCGATGCACGATCGTACGATGCAGAAAAATTGGTGCTATCGCCCTCTAACTTTAGGTATAGTTTAACCCTTCCGCTGCCATCATCGTCAACCTCTCCAAACGGATCGCTATTAATCTTTTGCTGCATCTGCTTGCTAAAGAGCACGTCTGACAAATACAGCTGAGCTCGGTAACGATAATCGCCAGCAAAGGTATGCGTTCCCGATACATTAAGGTCGAGCGCAGACGACTGGATGTCCATCTCGGGAATTACTATCACCCCATCGGTAATTCGGAAAGCATTCTCAAGAGTTGAGAACCTGATATCCATGAGCTCATCGAGCTCAATAAAACGCGATAGACTCTCAAGCTGCTTTACGTTAATTAGCCTTCCGTTTTGCAGCTTAACTGTTGCTTTAGCTTCCATTTCATTTAGTTCCAATGCCCTCTCTACCATTGGCGCAGAAACCACTAGGGAGCCACTAAAATCGCCTGAAATATTTTTGCTTGTAATAACATCCTGACCAAAATCTTCAAAAGCAGTAAACAGCTGTTGCATATCAATGTTATCGGCATCAATATCGGCACTAAACACTGAAGTATTAGTGCCCTCAGGGGCAATGCTAAACTTCCCGGTAAGCAGACCATTGCAAGAACGTGCCAAAAAGCTATTGCAGTAAAAATTGTTACCTTGACTATAAAAACTTGCACTAAAAGGTGTTGCGCTAAACTTATTGTGCACAAACTTATCGATAAACAAATCGCCCGAAAGGGACTCTACTTGATCCCATGAGTTTTGTGTTTTATCATCATTTTCAACAATTTCCGAACGGGTTAAATCTAGCCATTGAGTATTGAGCGAATCTAAAGTTATGCTTGCATTTACTGTTGTTTTTTGGTTTTTAAAAAGAAGAGCAGAGGCATTGGTTGCCTTAAACTCTGCATCGAATCGTGAGCCATAGAATAACCCGTAGAGTTTAGCATTACTTATGTCCTGATTATTTATGTTAAGGGTTCCCCCTACCCTTTTTAAGTCGGGGATAATACCAGCCTGTTCAAAATCGACATTGCTTAAATTGAGCGAAGCATAAAATTTCGATTTCTCAAACGACTGCAAAGTAATGTTACTAAAATCGGGCAAACGGCCAAGCACCTCAAAATTACCCGAAATCAAACCTGCATCGGCGGGTAGTTGTACTCCCCAACTTTTTAGGTCAGGGATATTAATCAAGTTATCAATCTCCAAATGATATAATGGCGAATTAAGATTTTTTAGTCTCAAACTTCCACTTATCCTTGAAACTCCTGAAGCAAAATCGATCTGCGAAATGTTTACTTCCGAACTCTCTGGTTTCCCTTGATCGCCATTGGTAAAAGTTCCTAAAATGGTTTTAAACTCGAGTTTTGGTTTGCCTGGCATATCAACGGCTAATCCATTCGACCTAAAATCAAGACTAATCATATATGGATTCTCCATCTTGGTATAACCATCAACAGCTAAACTAAAGGCAATGTTTCCTTTAGTTTTAGCGCCTGCTGGAAGAGAAATGTTATGCTGCGAGAGAAACGAAAGCAAATGGTTTACATCAAAGTTATCGCCACCCACCGAAACCCATACAGGGGCACCTTTTTGCCTACCTATACTACCCGATACGCTAAGCCGGCTTGCCCCAAGGCTACCAATGCTTGGCAAAACTTCTACCAGATCATCGTTTATAACAAAATTGGTATTTAGTGAAAGGTGCTGGTTGCGTATATAGTAGAATGATCCTTGCCGCAAAACGCCAACGGAAGCATCGGCTGCAATGCCCAAAGTGGTTTGCTTTGCTGAAATTTGGCCATTCAGTCCAGCTCTATTAACCAATCCCTTAAATATCCAACCGGTTCTTAGGTCGATATAGCTAAGGTTTATACGCTCGAGCTGCAACTCATCGAGATTGAACAACCAGCTTGCCGATTGCTCACCCTGTTTACTAAAAATTTCGAAGTTACCTTTACCTAAGGCATTGTAATATAAGTTAATCCACCCGTCGCGCAGGATAATTTTTTTGAACTGATACTGGTTCCTCAAAATACCCGACAGCCCAATTCGTACCGATACCTCGTTTATTGAAAGTAGGCCCGGTTCCAAGTCGGCGGGTGTATTAAGGCTGCCCTCAAATATCTCGACCCCCTTTAGATTAACCGACACATTTGGAAAACCCGATAGCATAGAGAATTGAACCTCTTCTACTTTTAGTTCAGCATCAATACGATTATTCAAAAAGGTAAGAGTGCTATCAACTAATTTATCTCTCAAAAAATAACCGGCTATACCCAAACTAATAGCAAAAGCAATTAGGAAGGTAACAACAAAGAGAAGAATTTTAAATGCTAAGCGCATATTTTATTGCGGTTGAACTTTCAATTATTTGACAATTGGATAAATATGCCAAACAGAACCACCAGTTTTCTGCATACAAACTTAAAATAAAAAGGGCTGTTTTAAAAGAGTAAAAACAGGGTTTTTGTTTGGAATAACAAAATAATGTTTAACCATTTTATAACTATTCGGCTTTCACATCAAAAAGCATTGTTAAATTTGTTGCCATATGTTCTAAAAATTGAATTTTACACAACTAAAATAATGGGTACAGTTTAAACGTTAACCATAATCAGCAATAGGCTTAAATTCATTATGCCATTAAAGCACATTTTAACATTTGCTAAGTTATTACTCTACACAGCCCTGGTTACAGCGCAGGTGCGGCAAATTGAATTGCCCCAAAACCTTTACGCATTTACTCTGCAGGAAGATAGTAACGGAAAGGTTTGGGTAGGGCTTAGCGATGGAAATACTAAAGGTGCCCTAGGCTATATACATGAGGGTGACTTTGTGCAAGTATCGGGCATCGATAAGCTCCCCAACGGCTCGTATCACACCTCGGTTAAACTACTCGATGGTAGCCTAATGTTTGGCGGTAACGTAATTGACACCTCCGGTAAATCGTTGCTTGCATGGGTAAGTTCACCAAAACCCGACACGTTACACATACCCTACAGGTTAGCCAACCCTTTTAGTAGCTCTTTTGCGCTGGTTAACCGTCATGAACTTTGGATTGGAACCGGAAGCGGACTAATAATTAACAGGCGAGGCAAATGGACTCATTACACCGAGGCTCACGGACTACCCGATAATTTTATCACATCCATTTTTCAAGATTTTAGAGGACTTGTTTGGATTGGCACCGAACTGGGAGCAGCATTTTACCATGACAACCAGCTTCATGCAATTGAGCCTGGAACTAGAATAATATCATCGATAACAAATTTTTTTGGCGACAGCAGAGGCTATGTTTGGTGCGGTTCGCGGTTTTCATCCGAGGGAATTAGTGTGTACAACGGAGAAGTTTGGGACACCTTTTCCGGACGGCACGGATTGGTCGATAACTCGTCGAGCACATTCTTTCAGGCTGCCGATGGATCAATTTGGGTTGGCAGCTGCTACAATCGTTCCAGAGGAGGGTTATCAGTTTTCGATGGAACCAAATGGAACGGTTTTACATCCGATGACGTGCTTGCCAAACCCTGCGTAGATGCAATTGCTGCCGATGGCCTTGGACGAATTTGGCTGGGTGGCTCTCTCTCAAACCGCCGCGAGCAGGGAATTACTGTATACGATGGAGATAATTGGCATCATGTTGGCAACACCCCTACTCTACCTGCCGAGCGAGTTCTAACCTTTTTTCTCGATTCAAAAAATCGTTTTTGGATATCGTCGTTTGAAGGGCTATTCATGCTTGAACCAGATTTTAAGGTTCCATAAGCAAGTGCAAAACTTGCAAAATAGTTAAAAGTTTTTCACTTTTACTTCACAACAACAAGTAAGATTTTGGAAAACGTAGAGGGAAAAATTCTAAAGCATAGCCTGCTATTACCAGCACTTTTCATCCTAGCACTTTGGTTAGTCACGGTAAGCGAGAAAACATTAGGCCTAAGCTTCCATTGGTTAGGCGTATACCCTCGAAGCCTTAAAGGTTTACCCGGAATATTTTTATCGCCATTTATTCACAGCGGATTTAGCCATCTTCTGGCCAACTCTGTTCCGCTTCTGGTAATGAGCGCAGGCATTATATATTTTTACCGATCGCTAAGTTACAGGGTGTTCTTAATAATTTGGATTGCCTCGGGAATTTGCCTATGGGTTGGTGGCCGACCCAGCTACCACATTGGAGCCAGCGGGTTGGTTTACGGCATGGCCTCGTTCTTATTCTTTAGCGGAATTATAAGACGCGACCCCCGGTTGGCAGCCATCTCGCTAGTAATTGTATTTTTGTATGGAGGCATGATTTGGGGCGTTTTTCCGCTTTGGCCAACCATATCGTGGGAAGGGCATTTGTTTGGGGGCATATCGGGTCTGGCTTGCGCCATAGGTTACAGGCATCAGGGGCCACAGCGTAAAGTTTACTCCTGGGAATTAGAAGATGAGGAAGATGAGTTTAATACCAATCCACAAGAAGAAACTAATAACAACACCAGCACCACAGGTCACAATCAAGATATAAACTATGTGCCGAATAGTTAATAAATCAAAAAAAAATGAATAAACAGCCCGGAGTTGATTTCATTTTATATTTTTGTGGATTGTAATTGCAGTATATAATTCCAAAACTCAATATTCATGGCAAAAAATAACGAAAACGAGGCTACATCGAACAACATAAACCTTATTGGTTTGGGTACTGAGATTCATGGTGATATCATGAGCAGTGGCGACATTAGAATTGACGGAAGCCTAGTAGGGAATATCTCGGCTAAAGGTAAGGTAGTAATTGGCGAAACTGGAAAAATTAAAGGCGAAATAACCTGCAAGAATTGCGATGTTTCGGGTTTGATTGATGGTAAGATTAACGTATCGGAATTACTTTCGCTAAAAGCAAGTTCAAAGGTACTAGGCGATATGGCAACTAGCCGATTGGCTATTGAGCCTGGCAGCCAATTTACCGGCTACTGCAATATGAGCAATGAGGGAGAAAATAGGACCTCTGCCGCACCAGCCGATCAGAAGAAAGCCTAACACAAATGTATGGACGAATCAACAGCCATTAAAAAGTTTGTTGTAAAGCAAAGTATAATTTTTATTGTATTAGCAATAGTGTGTGCTGCTGTGTTTTACTTTTTTGCTCAGCAGCACTACTTTCATTTTGTTCCAGTTATATTTGCATACTTTTACGTTCTAAACCTTGCCACTTTTTATGTTTTAATAAAATAGAGCAGGTTATCAATGAGCGAATTCTCTAAACGCTTTATGCTTATCTCATTGGGTAAGTTTTTTGGTGCGCTAATTTTTGCTTTAGCCTTCATAATTTTTTCACGCGAGCACCTCATTCCCTTTCTGGTGATTTTTATCATTCTTTACATTTCCTCTCTATTTCAGCTAGTTCAGCAGTTTCAAAATTTCCAGAACCAAAAAAAGTTAGACTAGCCGTTGTTTTACCACTTAAAGTTTCTAATTTTGAGTTTGGCATACTAACTCAGAATATATGAAGCTGGTTTCTTCCCTCATAGGTATATTAATGTGGACTCTAGTTTTTCCTTCTTCGGCTCATTCCGAAGTTGTTACAGAGCACAAAACACCTACAAACAGCCAGGAACATCATGCTGACGATGCCCATAAATCAAAAGAATTTAATGCTGTTGATTTAATTTTTGGCCACATTGGCGATGCCCACGATTGGCATATTGTTACAATTGGCGAAAAACATATATCTATTCCCCTGCCTATTATTCTGTATAGCAAAACCCGCAGTGAAATATTCACTTTTTGGTCTAGCAAGTTTCATCACGGTCATAGCACTTACAAAGGATTTAAGCTAATTACCGAAGGCGATTTAAGCGGTAAAATAGTAGAGGTAAATGAGCAAAACCAAATTATTGAAGACCCTCTACCGCTCGATTTCTCTATGAAAAAGAACGTAGTGGGAATGCTATTCTCAATTGCCATACTACTAATTGTGTTTATACGTATTGCAAACCGTTACAAAGCATCGCCCCTTAAGCCACCACGTGGTATTCAGAGTTTAATGGAAACCCTAATTCTATTTATTCGCGACGATATTGCAAAACCATCAATAGGTGAAAAGCATTACCTTAAGTTTACCCCTTTTCTGCTCACCATATTCTTCTTCATCTTTTTAAACAACCTGCTTGGGTTAATACCAATTTTCCCTGCAGGAGCAAACGTAACTGGTAACATTGCAGTAACTATGGCACTTGCGCTAGTTACTCTGGCAACCATACTATTTAATGCCAATAAAAACTTTTGGAAACACATAGTAAACCCACCAGGAGTACCAATATTCCTTAAGCTACCCATTCCTATTATGCCAGTCGTTGAGGCAGCCAGCTGGATTATTAAACCAGCAGTGCTAATGATCCGACTATTTGCCAACATTCTGGCTGGGCATATGATTGCACTGGTGCTATTCTCACTAATTTTCATTTTTGGAGCAGTTAACGTTTACTTTGGATATGGTATTTCGGTTATCACCATTATGCTAACCGTATTTATGACATTACTCGAATTACTTGTTGCCTTTATACAAGCATTTGTATTCACCATGCTTAGCGCAATTTTCTTAGGTATGGCAACCGAAGAACATCACTAGTTATTAACCATAAAAATTAAAAAAATGACTACACTAATCGTTTTACTTCAGGCAATTGCCGGAGCCGCTTTCGCGAAATTTGGAGCAGCTATAGGCTCGGCCATCGTAGTTTTGGGAGCATCAATTGGTATTGGTAAAATTGGTTCATCTGCACTCGAATCGATGGCAAGACAACCCGAAGCAGCAGGCGATATACGAAGCAGCATGGTTGTGGCTGCAGCCCTTATTGAGGGGGTGTCTTTCTTCGCTATCATTGTTTGTGCCCTTGTTATCTTGCTATAAAAACCTAAAACTCTAAAGCTATGGGTTTAATTACTCCCGATTATGGTCTCTTATTCTGGATGTTGCTTTCGTTCACCATCTTGGTGGTGCTGCTCAAAAAGTTTGCATGGAAGCAAATACTAAACAGCATAAAAAACCGGGAAGAAGAAGTTGCCTCAGCGCTTCGCGAAGCCGAGTACGCTCGCAACGAGATTGCTCAGCTACAAGAGCGCCAAGCGCAAATTACTGCAAAGGCCCAAGCCGAAAGAGACAGCATTATGGCTCAGGCCAATAAGAACAAGGAGCGCATTTTAGAAGAGGCTAATGCCAAAGCACTGCAAGAGTCGAATAAGATGATTGAACAAGCGCGCGAAACCATTAGGCGTGAAAAAGAAGCAGCCCAACAGGAAATAAAAGCATACGCATCGAGCATTGTGCTCCAAGCGACAGAGCGCATTCTTAGGGCAGAGCTAAAAGACAAGAAAAAGCAAGAGGAACAAATTAACACCATTATCAACGAAATTTCATCTCAAAACTAGCTATGGATCAAGGTAGAGTTTCGGTTAGCTACGCGCGTGCACTGCTCAGCTGGGCAATCTCAGAAGGGGTATCGGCCGATGTGTATGCCCAATCGAAGCGTTTATACCAGTTCATCTGTGAAAATCCAGATTTTGAGCAATTGCTTTGCACGCCAGCCCTAACGGCCAGCCGAAAGCAAAAGGCTGTAAATTCAATGTTGTCTGAATTTACACCTCATCTCACCAAGCTTATCTTGCTAATCATAAAAAAACGGCGCGAAGGGAATTTACGCTCAATTTTACTGGTTTTGCAAAAACTTTATCGCGAAAACTTTGGAATTGCTAAGGTTACCGTTGAAAGTGCTAACGCCCTTAGCGATGATACCATACAAAGCATTGCAGCTTTTTTAAAGAGCAAGTTGAGCAAAGAGATTGAGATAGAACAATTAGTTAATCAGGATTTAATAGGCGGTTTCACGCTCACCATAAACGATAGGTTTATGGATAAAAGCGTAAAAGGAGAGTTAGAGCTATTTCGCAGGAAATTATTGGGAATTGTATAGTTAATATATCACTATGGCA
>CAZTFJ010000044.1:0-12016 GCA_964612255.1 uncultured Rikenellaceae bacterium
GCTTCACCCATATTGGGTATGCTTTTTCATGGTTTTTTAGGTTTCCGCAGTCGGCATATGCTGGCTGCGGTTTTTTTATAGTACCAGCAAATTGCACCCCCTTACCTGGCTACCGTCCATTCGCCCCGATATCTCAAACGAACCATCGCTGTTAACCTTCCCCAGGTCATCAGTTTGAATGAAAGAGCATGAGTAAACGTTGGCCAAATCGATAATATTGATGGCTCCAGCGCTATTGGTTGGCAACAAACAGAACGGGTCGTAGGGATCGCGGGTTAGCACACTCATCCACGGAGGCGTTGTAAAAATGCCATTGCCAGAAGAGTAGGCCTGCGAGAGTAACTCTGTCATCCCGTATTCCGAATGAATAGCTGTAACCCCCAATCTATCTTTTAAAATTCCGTGAAGTTCTCCTCGGGTTAACTCTTTACCTCGGCCTTTCATTCCTCCCGTTTCCATAACAATTGCGTTTTTTAACGAAAGTTTTTTTCTGGCAGCCAGCTCTAACAGGGCAAATGTTACCCCCAGCAGAATGGTGGGCTGACCATTGTTTTCGTTTTGTATGAGGATGTCAATGAGCTCGTCGTAATTATCCAGAAAAAAGCCGCTGTGGGGGTTGTTGCTTTTGGATATTAAATGCTGTGCCATATAAATTAGCGACGAGCCACTGCGCTCGAGGTACGAAGGGAGCAATGCCAAAATGCAATACTTTTCCGGAGTTCCATAGTAAATGTTGAAAGCCTCAATAAAACTTCGCTCGTAGATATTTAGGGTGCGCACAGGGTGTTTGCTCATCTCTGTGCCAGTAGTTCCGCTGCTTGTAAACACAACCTCGGGAGTACTATTGCCAATGTATATTTGATGTGTTTTAAAAAATGCTATGGGCAAAAATGGGATATCCGATAGCTGTTTTACCTCATCAATACTGATGTTTAAAATATTGATGTACTGTTTATAAACGGGATTGTTCATTGCCTGAAAGCGAAATACCTCTAGGGCTAATGGCTCAAAGCTATTGGCAGATGAAATGTTGAAAATCTTATTAACTAAACTTGTTTCCATTTGGCAAAGATATATATAATTTGTGGTGAGATATTTTGGAGATTATTAGATTAGCCCAAATACCAAGTAATAAAAAAAGCGGCCAGTAAAAACCAGCCGCCATTAGTGTAATTAAATATAAACCTTATTCTCTTACAGCTTTTATACCGGGTAAATCCCCATTTTCGAGGTATTCAAGTAAAGCACCCCCCCCGGTTGAAACGTAGCTCTCCTCGTTGGCTAAGCCAAGTGAGTTAATGGCCGCAACAGAGTCGCCACCCCCCACAAGGCTAAATGCACCTTTGCTGGTTGCAGTAGCCATAGCTTTTGCTACTTGTTTTGTGCCCTCGGCAAATTTCGGCATCTCAAACACACCCATAGGGCCATTCCAAAGAATTGTTTTTGACTCCTCAATTACCTTGGCAAAATTTGCAACAGAACCTTGTGCAATATCTAGCCCTAGCCATCCTTCAGGTATTTCATCAACTTTAACCACCTTGCTGTTGGCATCGTTGCTAAACGAATCGGCAATAACAGTATCAACCGGAAGCATAATATTCACGCCCTTTTGTTTGGCTTTGGCCAAAATGTCGAGAGCCATATCTAGCTTATCGTCTTCAACCATCGACGAGCCAATATTTCCCCCTTGGGCTTTGATAAAGGTAAACATCATACCCCCGCCAATAATTAAGTTATCAACCTTATTCATAAGGTTCTCTATAATAGTAATCTTAGTGCTCACCTTAGCACCACCAAGCACTGCTGTATATGGCTTTTGGGGTTTATGCAAAACTTTTTCCAGGCCATTTAGCTCGCTTTGTATTAAAAACCCAAACATTTTGTTACTTGAGAAAAACTTAGCAATTATTGTGGTTGAGGCATGTGCACGGTGAGCCGTACCAAAGGCATCGTTAACGTACACATCGGCTAGCTGGGCCAGCTTTTGAGCAAAATCCTCATCGCCTTTTTCTTCCTCTTTGTAAAATCGTAAATTCTCTAGTAGCAGCACGTTGCCGGGCTTAAGTTCGCTCGATAGCTTTTGGGCATCGTTCCCAATGCAGTCTGGAGCAAATAGCACATCAACACCAAGGTGTTTGCTAAGGGTAGGTAGTATATGCTTTAGCGAGAACTTTTCTTCGGGGCCACTTTTTGGCCTACCCAAATGCGACATAAGGATAGCCGAGCCACCATCGCTCAAAATCTTCTTAATAGTAGGTAGCGCAGCTCTTATGCGCGTATCGTCGGTTACGTTAAAATCTTTGTCAAGGGGTACATTAAAATCAACCCTAACAATGGCACGCTTGCCATTAAAATTGTAAGATTCAAAATTTATCATAGCTCAATTTATTATGATGTTTACGCAAACAAAGATACTAAAAACTGGTTTGGATTTAGCTCGATGTATCTATAATTCATCGCAATCGTTTGGGAGAAAACAGGAAACGGTAGACTTTCCAATTGCGTTCTTTTTACTACCTTTGAAGATTGTAGATAGCCATAAAATAGAAACAATGCAGTTTAAAGATATAGTTGGACAACAAGATGTTAAGGGTCGTTTGGTAAAGAGTGTAAAGGAAAATCGAATTCCCCATGCGCAGCTTTTTGTTGGGCATGAGGGTACAGGTAAACTAGCCCTTGCAATTGCTTATGCTCAGTACATAGCCTGTACCAATAGGGGCGATGATGATTCATGCGGCGTATGTCCTGCTTGCCATAAGTTTCAGAAGCTAATACACCCCGATTTACACTTTGTATTTCCGGTAAACGAGACCAAAAAATCGGATGACGAGGATAAGTCGAGTGGCAAAGGTAGCGATGCCAATATTCAGGTGTGGCGTGAAACCCTGCTTAAATCGCCATACATAAACGAATCGGAATGGTATTCACTGTTAGGCCTCGAAAATAAGATGGGGATTATTAGCACTGCCGAGGGTTCCGAAGTGATAAAAAAAATCAGCCTTAAGAGCTTTGAGGCCGAGTACAAAACCATGATTATTTGGCTACCCGAACGTATGAATCAGTACGCAGCTAATAAGCTGCTTAAGCTGATTGAGGAGCCACCTGCCAAAACCCTTTTCTTGCTGGTTACAGAAAATCCCGAGGGAATAATTGGGACAATCCGCTCGCGTACGCAGATTGTTAAAGTACCCCCCATTTCACGCGAAGATATTGCATCGGCTTTGGTCAACAGATTCGAGCTGCCTGCTCCAAAGGCGCAGGATATTAGCCGAGTGGCCAATGGGAACTATCGGGTTGCTCTTTCATTAACTAGTTCAAACGAGGCTGGCCCCTACTTTGACATGCTGACTGATTTGCTTCGTTCATGCTACTCGAACAACGTATTAAGGTTGCTCGATTGGGTTGAAAAAGTTTCTCGATACAGCCGTGAGAAGCAAAAAGATCTTATAGCCTATTCGCTACGTATAATTCGCGAAAGCTTTATGCTTAATCTTGGTCTCGACGATATTGTTTACATTGCAGGTGAGGAAGAACAGTTTAGCAAAAAATTCTCACCCTTTATCAACGGAACCAATGTGGTGCAGATTTACAACGAGCTTAACAAGGCAAACGAGCACATTTCGCGATATGGTAATGCTCAAATTGTGCTAACCGATATGACTATGAAGCTGGTTAAGCTAATAAACAAGAAGTAATTCAATAATAGTGAGGGTGGCTGAAAATGATGAATGAAAAAGATTTAGCTACCTTTGCATCGAGTTAAATAATTAAAACTATGGATAGAAGCATCTGTTCGCGCGGAGTAATTATTACAGACAACGAAACAAACGAAAACTCTGTTTGCCAAAATAACGGTTGCGCCAAACTTAGTATATTCGACTGGTTTAACGACATTCCCATTCCCCCAATTGATACCGATATTGTAGAGGTTCAGTTTAAGAATACACGTAAGGGTTTTTATCGCAACGTTAATAACATCCCCCTAAAAAGAGGCGATGTGGTAGCTGTTGAGGCATCGCCTGGGCACGATATTGGAACCATTACGCTTTCGGGATGGCTGGTTAACAAGCAAATGGCTAAAGTTGGTGTTAAGCAAAGCGATACCGAGCTAAAAAAGGTATATCGTAAGGCTAAACCCGCCGATATTGACAAGTGGATGGAGGCCATTGCGTTGGAGCATGATACTATGCTTCGCACTCGCCAGATAGTGAACGACCTAAATCTAAACATGAAAATTGGCGATGTGGAGTACCAAGGCGATAAAACCAAAGCGGTTTTTTACTACATTGCCGATGAGCGGGTTGACTTTAGGGAGCTTATTAAGATACTTGCCGATGAGTTTCAGATTAGGATAGAGATGCGCCAAATTGGTGCCCGTCAAGAAGCTGGACGAATAGGCGGTATTGGTTCATGCGGGCGCGAGCTTTGCTGCTCTTCATGGATAAATAACTTTGTTTCGGTAACAACCAATTCTGCAAGGGTGCAAGAAATTTCGCTAAATCCCCAGAAGTTAGCTGGTCAATGTGGCAAGCTAAAATGCTGCCTCAACTACGAGGTAGATAGCTATGTAGATGCACGCAAAGAGTTCCCACGTACCAATATATTACTCGAAACCAAAGACGCTATTTACTACCACCAAAAAACCGATATTTACAAACGGACGATGTGGTATAGCAGCGACCAAAACTCCTCGGTTAACCTCACTGCAATTCCTGTAGATAGGGTTAAAGAAATAATTGCTCTAAACAACAAGGGTGTTAAACCCCTTAAGCTAGTTGAGCATACTGCAGTTGAACCTACGGTTGAATTCGGTTTTGGTAGCGTAATCGAGCAGGATAGCCTAACACGCTTTGACGAGAAGAAGAAACGCAAGCCATCCAAGAAAAGGCGGAAACCCAGAAGGAGGCCTAACAATGAGTAAAAAAGCAATATTTACAGTTCTTACTATTGTGGTTGCATTTATGCTGGGCTCATGCAATAGCCACTCGGTTTACAACAATAATATAGATATACCCAATTCCACATGGAGCATAGATAGTATTGCCCAGTTTAATGTTGATATCTCCGATACTACATCGGTGCACAATGTATACATAAACCTACGCAATACCACAAGCTACGCTAACAGCAACCTGTATCTTTTTATTCATACAACTGCCCCCTCGGGAGCAATGCTACGCGATACGCTAGAGTGTATTTTGGCTAACTCAAGAGGTGAGTGGCTAGGAAAAGGATTTGGGGCTTTGCGCGACAACCAAATATTATATAAGCAGTATATCCGTTTTCCAGAAAAGGGAACATATCACTTCTCTATACAGCACGGTATGCGTACCCAACAACTAAAAGGAATTTCATCAGTAGGGATACGCGTTAAACAAACAAAATTGTAAATTATTCCTTCCAGTTATAATCATCATTTCTAAAATATTGTGGGAAAGAACAAGCTAAAAAAATTTGCTGAGAACGAAACGTTTGCAAACCTATTTCAACCAGCATTCGATGATGTATGGCGAAAAGATCATCCTATAAAAGGAAAGTGGAACCAATCCTTTTTCAAAAACAATAACCCCATTGTGCTTGAGCTGGGCTGTGGAAAGGGTGAATACACAGTGAACCTTGCCAAAATGTATCCTAACAAAAATTTTATTGGGGTTGATATAAAAGGCGCACGCCTTTGGACCGGAGCCAAAAGCGCTACCGAGCAGCAAATGAGCAACGTAGCTTTTTTGCGCACACGGATTGAAAACATTGTGTCGTTTTTTGAGGAGGAGGAAGTGAGCGAAATCTGGATTACTTTTCCCGACCCCCAACCCCGCACTGCAAAGGCAAAAAAACGTTTGTCGTCTAGCCGATTTCTTACCTACTATCAACAGTTTGTCAAGCCCAATGCAATTATCCATCTAAAAACCGATAGCCAAGGGCTGCACGAGTACACCAAGGCGCTGGTTGAACAGAATAATCTAAAGGTGCATATTTGTACTAACGATTTGTATAACTCTGGCATAGCCGACTCAATACTATCAATAAAAACATTTTACGAGAGTATGTTCCTTGAGCAAGGTAAATCAATTACCTATTTACGATTTGAGCTAAATACCCAAGCGCAGCTCTATGAGCCCGAACTTGACTAACGAAAACTTTTTTGAAAAGGTATATGCTGTTACCAAGCAAATACCAGCTGGTAGGGTAACTAGCTATGGAGCCATTGCCCGTTACTTGGGCTCGCCCCAATCGTCCCGAATGGTTGGGTGGGCGCTAAATTCAACCAAGGGTTTACCCCAATGGGTGCCTGCTCATAGGGTGGTGAACCGCAATGGGCTTCTTTCTGGTAAAATGCATTTCCCTGGGAGTAACACTATGCAGGAACTGCTGGAAAGCGAAGGCATAGCTGTTGAAAACAATCAGGTTAAAGACTTTGATAATCACTTTTGGGATCCAGCTGTAGAATTGTAATTCTTTAACCTATTAGTCAACTCTTTACCAAAAGAACCTTTTAGGGTTTTCTTTGTTTTGAAGATACAGAATACCTAACTTTGGCCTTTATTTAATTTAATTCTAAACGATATGTCCATTACAGAACAATCGATATTAAGCACGCTTAAGGCGATAAAACACCCCGAGCACGGGAAAGATATTGTTGAACTTGGAATGGTGTCTGATTTAAAAATATCTGGCAACGATATTTCTTTCACGTTGATATTGCTCAAAAGCAACGACCCCTTTGCCTCGTCGGTTAAAAAGGCTTGTGTTAAAATGTTAGCAAGTACATTTGGCCCCGAAATAGATTTGAATATCAACATAAAAGCACCTGCAGCGCAGCCCAAGGAGTCGCCTTATAAAGCTGAGGCCTCGGTTAGTAAGGTTAAGAATATTATTGCGGTATCGTCTGGTAAAGGCGGTGTTGGTAAATCAACAGTGGCAGTTAACTTAGCCGTGGCTGTGGCCAAAACGGGAGCATCTGTTGGGCTTATTGATGCCGATATTTTTGGCCCATCGATACCCAAAATGCTTGGCAAGGAGGATGCTCGGCCCGAAGGCATTAAGGAGGGAGATTTGGAGCTAATAAGGCCAATAGAAAGTTATGGGGTTAAGCACCTGTCGGTTGGGTATTTTGTAAATCCTAACGATGCGCTGGTTTGGCGTGGGCCTATGGCTACCAATGCGCTTCGCCAGCTGATACACCAAGGGGCTTGGGGCGAGTTAGATTATCTTTTTATTGATACACCCCCAGGAACCAGCGATATTCATTTAACTCTGGTTCAAGAGGTAGCGCTTACCGGGGCTGTGATTGTTAGTACGCCTCAAGATGTTGCCCTTGCCGATGCCATAAAAGGTATTAGCATGTTCACCGGTAAATCGGTAAACGTTCCTGTTTTAGGGCTTATTGAGAATATGGCATGGTTTACGCCCGAGGAACTTCCAGATAATCGTTACTATATATTTGGAAAGGATGGCTGTAAAAAGTTATCCGAAAGAATGCGACTGCCCTTGCTTGGACAAATTCCATTGGTGCAGAGTATCCGCGAAGGGGGAGATGCTGGAGTGCCGGCAGCGTTAAGCGAAGGGGTGCTGGCCAATGCCTTTGACGATTTGGCCAATAATTTGCTAAAGGAAATTGAGCGTAGAAACACCAACTTGCCCCCAACACAAAAGGTGGAGATTACTCACAAATAATACAATAACCTGTTAATACTAAAACAAATGAGCAAAGAGGAAATTAATAAGAAGATTAGCGATGCCATTGAGATGGTTCGCCCTTTTCTTCAGAACGATGGCGGTGACATTTCGCTTGTTGAGATAACCGACGACCTAACCGTAAGGGTAGAGTTACACGGCGCTTGCGGAAGTTGTCCTTACAGCCTAATGACGCTAAAAAATGGAGTTGAACAAGCCATTCGTCGTGATGTGCCTGAGATTAAAGAGGTAGTTGCAGTAAACCTGTAGCCGATAATCTTTTTTATAGCAAGAAAAAAAGCCCCGCTTGGGGCTTTTTTATTTTTCAAAATTACAGTTTTACTCCAAATAGGTATATCCGTAAAGCCCCGATCGGTAGTTCGATAAAAACTCTTTACCCTCTTCGGTACTTATGCTGCCGGCTTTAACAGCACTGGTAACCCATGTTTCAACGGTACGAACCATTTTTTTAGAGTTGTACTGAACGTAATCGAGCACCTCGGCTACGGTTTCACCATCAATTACCTGATCGATAGTGTAACCCTTATCGGTTGCCGAAACGTGTACTGCGTTGGTGTCGCCAAATAAATTGTGGAGGTCGCCCAGTATTTCTTGGTATGCACCTACTAGAAATACGCCAATATAGTATGACTCGCGTGGCTTTGGCGTATGCAGAGGCAAGTAGTAAGAATAGTTTCGTGTGGCGATAAAGTTGTCAATCTGGCCATCGGAATCGCAGGTAATGTCCTGAATGGTAGCGGAGCGATCGGGCTTCTCGTCGTGCCGTTGTAACGGGATTACCGGAAAAATCTGATCGATTGCCCAAGCATCGGGTAGCGATTGGAATAGCGAGAAGTTGCAGAAATATTTATCGGACAGCAGTTTTGGAAGTTGTTTTAGCTCTTCGGGCACATGCTTCATGACCGAAGTAATGCTATGAATATTTCTGGCAATAGACCAGAATAACCTTTCGACTTGAGCACGTGTTTTTAGATCTAGAATACCAAGGCTAAACCTATCGAGAGCTTCTTCTCTAATTTGCTGTGCATCGTGCCAGGTTTCTAGCATCCGGGGCTGGTTTAGCGTATCCCATAGGTTGTACAGTTCTTGCACCAGTTCATGGTCATCCTCGCCAATTTCTTCATTCTCGTCCCAAGTGGGAAGTGTTGTTGTTTCCAGTACCTCAAATACTAGTACGGAATGATGCGCGGTGAGTGAACGTCCCGACTCGGTTATGATATTGGGATGAGGCAGTTCATTCTTGTTTGCTGCATCAACAATGGCCGAAACAGCATCGTTTACATACTCTTGAATGCTATAGTTTACGCTACTTCCGCTATCGGCCGAGCGAGTTCCATCGTAATCAACACCAAGCCCGCCTCCAATATCAACAAACTCAATTTGAAAACCCATTTTACTAAGCTCAACGTAGAATTGAGATGCTTCGCGTAAAGCAATTTTAATTCTGCGGATTTTGGTCACCTGGCTACCAACGTGAAAGTGGACGAGCTTTAGGCAATCTTCCATCTTGTTCTTCTCAAGAAAATCGAGAGCATCAAGCAACTCGCTAGATGTTAGCCCAAATTTGCTCACATCGCCACCCGAATCTTCCCACTTTCCACTTCCAGAACTTGCTAACTTAATTCTAATCCCTAGGTTAGGCTTTACGCGTAACCGTTTAGCTATTTTAGTAATAAGTTTTAGCTCATTTAGTTTTTCAACTACAATGTAAATCCGGCGTCCCATTTTTTGAGCCAGCAAGGCTAGCTCTATGTAATCCTCGTCTTTATAGCCATTGCACACAATGAGCGATTCGTTATCGGTGTTTATTGCAATAACAGCGTGTAGCTCCGGCTTTGAGCCAGCCTCTAGGCCAATGTTAAACTTTTTACCGTGGCTAACTATTTCTTCTACCACAGGTCGCATTTGGTTAACCTTTATGGGGTAAATCACAAAGTTTTGGCCAGTGTATTCGTACTCTTCGGCAGCCACCTTAAAGCAGCTCGACATTTTCTCAATTCGGCTATCAAGGATATCGGGGAAACGGATTAGCATTGGGGTTGCCACATCACGAAGTTGCAGCTCGTCAACTAACTCTTTTAGGTCAATTTCAACCCCGTCCTTACGGGGTGTTACTACCACGTTTCCCTTATCGTTGATCGAAAAGTAGTTAATCCCCCAACCCTTAATATTGTATAGCTCGGCTGAGTCCTCAATGCGCCATTTTCTCATGGAAGGATATTTTTTTATTATTGATTAGTTTGTGAGGATGATATCCACGTAATAATTATTTGCAAAGATAAGAATATTATAGCATTGGTGATTGATTTGTAACCAAAGCATTGCTCATCTTTAACAATAGGTTAGGACAAGCAAGGCAAATGGTACAGGCGATAGTCTCTGATGTTATAAACTAATATGTTTTTCAGCAATTAATTAAGAGAAATTATTTTTGAAATTGGTAACTTGCGCGCCATAAAAAATTGATTTCAAACCAAAACTAACAATTAAATGAAAGGTCGATTTTCACGTTTATGGTTGCTTGCCATAGCAATCATATTTTTTGCGGTGCCAAACCTTTTCTCGCAGGACTCTGTGAATAGAGGCTTACGCTACGAGAAAAATGTTAAGTATGTAAATGGATATAGGGTTGTTAAAGGTGAGCGACCCCCAATAGACCTTAACGAGGTTCATGTAAGTGCATATGAGTCGGGAAAAATTCTGATAAAGTTTAACCGGGATATGAATAAATTTCTGTCCTCGCCAGAAGTAAAAGCCAACGATAATGGAGTAGTAACAACAGGTAACGATGGTTTTGACAGGCTGAATAAAGCATACAAGATTTCGAAGTACAGGCAAACTATTAGTAATTTATACAAAGTTGACCCCAATAGCAAAGGGCATAAGGCTCGCCATGAGGCTTGGGGCTTCGATTTGTGGTATGAAGTTACTATGGACAATAGTAGCAATGTAAAACAAGCAGTTGCTGACTTTTCGGCTCTCAAAGAGATTGAATTGGCTGAACCTGTTTACAAAAAACGTAGAATTGAACCCGTTGAGGTTAAGCCAATACAAAAATCAAGTCAGACCAAAACATCCCCCAACGATGAGTTCTACAATCTGCTTTGGGGTTTAAACAATACAGGACAGCAAATTAATAATGTAGCAGGAACATCTGGTGTTGATATTGCAGCAGAGGCTGCATGGGAGATAGAGAGAGGTAACTCAAACGTAATTGTATCAGTGCACGATGGGGGAGTCCAGTTCGATCATCCAGATTTAGAAGCAAATATGTGGCCCAGCATTGGTCCCGATGGAACAAATACCATACCCGATGATCATGGAACCCATGTATCTGGAACAATTGCAGGGGTATCAAATAATGAGTTTGGTATTGCTGGTATTGCTGGTGGCGATGGGAGTGGCAATGGAGTTCGAATTATGTCTATTGACATATTTGATGGAAGTCTTTCGACTTATCAAGGTTATGTTTATGCTGTTGATAATGGCGCATCAATTTCACAGAATAGTTGGGGGTATCAAGACCCTGGAGTATATAATACCCCAGACCTAGCGGGTATTGATTATTTCAATGAGAATGGAGGAGGAGAAGCACTTTCTGGTGGTGGCATTGTAATTTTTGCTGCTGGAAACGATAATGATAATGGGAAGTGGTATCCTGGGTATTATAGTGGTACAGTGGCTGTTGCTTCTCACACAAACAAAGGTTATCGTTCGGGATTTTCTAATTACGGAACATGGGTAGATATATCTGCCCCTGGATCGGACATTGCGAGCACAGCAACAGATAATAGCTATCAATATATGTCAGGAACATCAATGGCTTGCCCGCATGTTTCAGGAATTGCAGCTTTAGTAGTCTCCGAGTATTATGGTAATATTTCAAAAGAACAACTATGGAGTGCTCTTTTAGACGGAGTAGAAGATATCTACGTTTATAATCCTTCGTTGACAGGAAGACTTGGTTCAGGTATGGCCAATGCTTCTTATGCAATTGTTGAAGCAGCTCTTCCTAATGTTGAAACCTTAGAGATTTCAGAAGTTTTCGCAAATGAAGCTATAGGGGGTGCAAATTTTTTACTAGATGGATGTGTTCCAGTGACAAATAAAGGTTTAGTTTGGAGCACAAAGGAGAATCCAACCCTTGAAGAATGCGAAGGATATACTGATGAAGGGCCAGGTTTTGACTCTTTCTCCTCAAAACTTTTTAACCTAGAAGCCAACACCTCTTATTTTTTAAGAGCAGACGCTCAAAACTCAGTAGGAACAAATTATGGTAATACTGTAACGTTTAGCACCACTTCATAATTTGCTTTTATTG
>CAZTFJ010000045.1:0-4681 GCA_964612255.1 uncultured Rikenellaceae bacterium
ATTTGGGTAACGGCTTAAATTGATGTAAAACTAAAAGTTATACTTTAGGTAAAACTGCAGCGTATTGTTAAATTGTCCTCGGTTTAGCCTATACGAAATATCGCCTTTGTGTGGGCGGACGGGGAATGCCGAGTAGGAGAATGATGCACAAAAGCTAAAGTGGTTGTTAATAATATACTCAACGCCTGCGGTGGCAGCCACTTCCATTTTGCGGAACTGTGCAACGTCTTCCTCGGGGTAGGGGCCATCCATGTTGCTCTCGGTGGCTTTCCACAGAAAATTAAACGATAACCCGCCAAAGGGCACAATATTATCGCGGAAATGGTACTCAAAAAGGTATGGCATAGAGATGTAGTTAAGGCGCATGCTGTAAAAGCCTGTCACCCCGCCCAGTTCATCCTTAAATTGCTGATAGCTGCCTTTTTGCAAAAATTTAAGCTCAGTGCGAATGGCTAACTCGGGCGAGATGCTACGGCCAACCCACACGCCAGCCGCCAAGCCGGCTCGGTGGTAGCCTCCGTGCCCATCGCCATCGACCTGTGTAGCCGACATCCCTGCTAGCAGCCCTCCGCTAAAGCCTTGGGAGTATACAGTAATTGAAAGTGTGGTGATTATAAATATTATAATCGCTTTTCTTAGCATCTGCTGTTACTTTTTTAGCGTTTCAAGCATTTTTGCTACACCTGTTGAGGCTGGTTCCTTAATAAAGGTCACATCGCGGCGGGAGTATACAGCTACATCATGCGGATCGATTAGGAAGATTGGGATACCCATTGGTGCATAGTCGAGCAGTCCTGCTGCGGGATACACGTTAAGCGATGTGCCTACCACGGCAAATATATCGGCTTGAGCAGCAATTTCGGCAGCTTCGGGGATCATGGGTACTGGCTCGCCAAACCAAACAATATGGGGGCGGAGCTGGTGGCCTTTCTCGCACAAATCGCCCATTGCAAGCTCTCTATCGCCAATTTCGTATATTAGGTTAGGGTCGCCTGTCGATTTGGCCTTGGTAAGCTCGCCATGCAAATGGGTAATTCTGGTGCTCCCAGCCCGTTCATGCAGATTATCTACATTTTGTGTAATTATATGTACCTCAAAATCTTTTTCGGCTTGGGCTAAGGCTAGGTGCCCAAGGTTTGGCTCAACGGTAAATAGTTGTTTGCGTCTGGCGTTGTAAAATCGTTGCACCAGCTCGGGGTTTTTATTCCATCCCTCTATGCTGGCTACCTCCATCACATCGTACTCTTCCCACAGGCCGCCCATTTCGCGGAATGTTCTTATGCCGCTTTCGGCCGATATGCCTGCTCCGGTAAGCACTACCAATTTTTTCATCGATATCAACAATTTGGTGTAAATATATCCATATTTTCAGAAAACAGAAACGGGCACCCAAATGCTTTTGAGTACCCGTTTGCTATAAATTTATGTTGATTTTTTTAGATTAGCCCTTTGGCGTGCTTCTCGCCAATAACCTTAAGCATGTCGTCGGTCATGGTTTCAAGGTTCCACTTCGGATTCCATCCCCACTCCTCGCGGGCACAGCTATCGTCCATATAGTTTGGCCAGCTGGCCGAGATGGCTTTCTTCACAGGATCTACATCGTAATCCATTGCAAATTCAGGAATACGTTTCTGTATTGCTGCCATAATTTGCGATGGCTCAAAGCTCATGGCAGTAATGTTAAAGCTATTCCTATGCTTTAGCTTGCTGGGATCAGCCTCCATAAGATTAACGCAAGCATCAAGAGCATCGGGCATATACATCATATCCAAATAGGTACCTTGTGGCAATGGGCAGGTAAACTTTTTCTCTTTAATGGCGCCGTAATATATTTCCACAGCGTAATCGGTAGTTCCTCCACCTGGCAGGGTTAAATTTGAGATAATGCCGGGGAAACGTACGCTTCGTGTATCAAGCCCAAAGCGTTGGTAGTAGTAATCGCTAAGCATTTCGCCCGAAACCTTACAAACGCCATAAATGGTGGTTGGGCGCATTACCGTGTCTTGGGGCGTGTTATCCATTGGGGTAGATGGACCAAAAGCGCCAATTGAACTTGGTGTAAATACAGCGCAGTTGTTCTCAAGGGCAATGTCCAATGAGTTAAGCAGTGCTCCCATATTAATTTTCCATGCAAGCTGTGGATTCTTTTCGCCAGTTGCCGATAGCAGCGCCACCATATTAAAGATGGTATCGATATCGTATTTTTTAACAATCTCTGCAAATCTCTTTCCGTCGAGGGCATCAAAATTTTCAAGAGGGCCGGCTTCGCCTAGCTCAGCGCATTTGCTACAATCAAGGTCAGAGGCAACCACATTCGAATCGCCATATATGCTCCGCAGGTGAGGTATTAGCTCGGATCCAATCTGTCCGCCTGCTCCAACAACTAGAATCTTTTTCATAAGAAAGACTTTTTACAGTTCTAATTTATTATTCAATTGCCTTAAATCGAGAAAAACTATTAGGCAAAAGTATATTTTTCTGCATAACTGTAACACTACAAAAGTCAATACTTAAAATATTTTTTACATCATATTAATTGTTTTGCCTAATTAACAGATAATTAACGTTATGGGCGAGTGTTACAAAACATTTTAGACTATTTAACAAAATTAGTCGAATATTCTGTTGGATTATTGATTTCGATTATTGTACCTTTGGACTAAAATAAACGAATAGTCGAATAAAGAATGACAAAAGACAACAATACGCTGGCACATAAGGATATGCGTAACACCATTGTGGGGATTGCCTCAGAGGTGTTCGCAAAGTTTGGGTTTAAAAAAACTACGGTTGACGATATTGCCCAAGCCCTTCGTAAGGGGAAGAGTTCGATTTACTACTACTTTAAAAGTAAGGAGGATATTTTTAAGGCTGTGGTTGATAAAGAGGCCGATGCCCTACGCGAAAAAATAAACATAATACTTACTAGCGATATGGGTGTAATTGATAAGGTTAAAGCCTATGTAAACACTCGTATGCAGGCTGTTCAGGTTATGGCCAACTACTATACTTTGGTGAACGAGAGGGATGTTAATAATTTGGATTTGGTTGAGAAGCTACGGGCAAAGTACGATACCGAAGAGGTTTCGGTTATTAAATCCTTGCTATCCGAAGGGGTAGAGCAAAACGTTTTCTATGTAAAGGATATTGACCTGTCGGCAGTGGTGCTACTCACAGCTATGAAAGGACTCGAGGTGCCACTATTCCTTGAACATTCGCGTACCGATAGCTTGGAAACCATTCTTAACGATATGCTCGATATGCTTTTCTACGGGATTGTAATTCGCAAATAGACTGAATAATGATGAAAAGGATCTTTTCTTTAATGCTCTTTATGGTGGTTTTTACTCCACTTTTTGCTCAGCAAAGCCTTACGCTTGATGAGTGTAAAGGCCTAGCCCTTGAGCATAACTACAAAATTCGTATAGCGCGAGAGGATATTGGCTCAAGCGAGGCATTGGCCAACTCTGCCCGTACTAACTTTTTCCCAAATATCAGTGCAACCGGTTTGTATAATCGTACCAATAGGAGTATTCAGCTGCTCGAGAACGATATGCTCATACCTGTTGTACCTTTTAGTGCAATCGATCCCGAAACTGGGCAGTTCAAACCCAACCGCGACCCCGCAAATACTTTTGTGTTTAATCCCATAAGCGGTGGAATGTTAGAAGATAAGGATGGCAATCCGGTATTTAACAATTACGCTTGGCTACCCAAAGATCAGCTTAAGTTTGGTAATAAAAACTTGTTTATGGCTGGGGTAAACCTAACCCAACCCATATATACAGGTGGTAAAATCAAAGAGATGTACCGCATTGGTCAACTCAACAATCAAATTGCCAAGCTATCGCTTACCAAGGAGCAGAATGAATTGTTGTATAGCGTTGAGGAGAGCTACTGGCGTGTGGTTTCGTTGCAGGAAAAGGTGAAAATGATAGGTAGCTATATCGATTTGCTTGGCAAGCTTAAGGCCGATGTTGAGAATTTGCTTGACGAGGGAATTATAATCAAAACCGACGTGCTAAAGGTAAGCGTTAAGGTAAACGAGGCTCAGCTTAACCTTAAAAAGGCTGAGAATGGTCTGGAACTTTCGCAAATGGCCCTATGCCAAATGGTTGGACTACCTCTCGATGCGGAAATTATGCTTAACGATAGCCTAAACGGAACGCCAAGTCTTAGTGCAGAGGTTATGGCCGATAGCGTTATGGCCAATAGGCCCGAGTTGGCTATGCTGCATAAGGCGGTTAGTATTGCGCAATCGGGGGTAAAGGTTATGCGTTCGCGGTATCTGCCCAACATTGGGTTATCCGCTGGCTACGCTTTTCTTAATCCAAATCCATATAATGGATTCTCTAACGAGTTTGGTGGCGACTGGAACGTGGGCGTGGCCATAAATATCCCAATTTATCACTGGAACGATAAGGCACACACCCTGCGTGCTGCCAAGCACGAGCAGCAAAAGGCAGAGTTGCAGCTTGCCGAGGCGCGCGAGATGGTAAGTTTACAGGTTCAGCAGGCAAAATTTGCTGTAAGCGAAGGCCAGAAGAGATTGGCTATGGCGCAAGAGAACCTTCAACTAGCCAACGAAAACCTAAGGGTAACCACCAATTCATTTGCCGAGGGAATGGTTAAAACCACCGATGTTCTCGAGGCACATGCTCTCGGGTTTGAGGCCAACAGC
>CAZTFJ010000045.1:4704-11721 GCA_964612255.1 uncultured Rikenellaceae bacterium
ATGGAGAATCAGCTAAGCGTAATTAATCTTAAAAAGGTAATCGGAACTATTAGCTTCAATCCCGAGGCTACAACCAAATAGTAAGTAGAATAATATAACAACACAAAGCATATGAAAATTAAACTAATCTCCATAGCGCTAATCCTTGCCTTCTGGGGATGTAGCAGCGATAAGCAGAATCAAGAACAATCGATTCCCGATGTACCTGTGGTTAAGGTAAGTAAGGTTGAGGTGATGAGCTACTCGCCAACGCTTTCGTTCACAGGAACCGTATTTGCCAATCGCGAGGCCAACCTGGGAGCAGCGCTACCGGGTAAGGTAGAGAAAATTCTATTTGCCGAAGGCGAAAAAGTGCACAAAGGCGATTTAATTGTTGAGCTGGCCGATGAAATGCTAACTCAGGCTCAGGTGGAGAATCAAGCGTTGCGAAAGGATTACGAGCGGGTAAAACGACTTCGTGAGAAGGAAAGCATTAGCCAAATAGAGCTGGACCATATTAAAGCTAAGCTTGAGGCTTCCGATGCCAAAACCGAAATGATTCGCAAGAATACCCGAGTTTACGCACCTTTCTCGGGAACTATTGTTGAGCGGATGATGGAGGAGGGCGAAATATTTTTCATCAACCCTGGGCTTGAGCCAGGTTACTCAATGCGCTCGGGCATTGTGAGGCTCATGCAGCTCGATCCGGTAAAGGTTGAGTTTGAGGTAAACGAGAAGGATTTGCATTTGGTAAAACCGGGACTTGAGGCAGAGGTTATTGTCGATTCCCAAATGGGCACAACCTTTAATGCCACAGTGACTAGCGTTAAGCCAATGCTATCGACCTTAACCCGAACAGCAACTGCCAAAATAATCCTCAGCAATCCAAAGGGTGAGCTAAAACCCGGGATGTTTGCAAGAATTGATATTTCATTACCCCAGCAGGAATCGGTTTTCGTACCCCTAAGTAGCATTGGTCGTTTGCAGGGTACGGGTGAGGAGTTTATTTACATTGTTGATGATGGGGTAGCCAAAAGGCGCGTTGTGACAAGGCTCTACACAAAGAACGATATGGTTGCCGTTGCTGGAGTGGAACAGAACCAGCAAATAATTACCGAGGGAAAAGCAAAGGTAATGGATGGGCAAAAAGTAGAGGTGAGTAGGTAAACTTTATCTTCAGTATTAAATCGAGATATGTTTTAGTGTAAACAATATGAAACAAGTAATAAATTAGATATGAATCTCCCTAAAATATCCGTTCGCCGCCCCGTAGCCATAGCCATGGTGTTTCTTGCCACGCTACTGTTTGGGTTGGTATCGCTCACCCGACTCCCGCTCGATGTTATGCCCGAGATGGAGTTCCCATCGCTTACAGTTATTACTCTGTATCCCGGTGCCTCGGCCATTGAGGTGGAGCAACAGGTAACCCGTCCGCTTGAAGCTTCGCTGGGTGGTACCGAGAACCTTAAGGAGATTAGTTCTCAGTCGAAGGAGAACGTTTCATTTATCTCGCTGCAATTCGAGTGGGGAGCCGATATTAGCGAGTCGGCCAGCAACGCACGCGATCTTATTGAGCTGGTGAAAACCCGTTTGCCCAGTAACGCATACAACCCAGTTATTTATAAGATAAACTCGTCGCTGCTTCCGGTTCTGGTGTATGGCGTCTCGGCCAACGACAGCTATAATGGGCTCGACAAGATTATTCAGGATCAGATTGCTGCCCCTCTGCGTAAGCTGCCTGGTGTGGGTACGGTAATGGTTTTAGCTACTCCCAAAAGAGAGATAAAGGTTGATGTTGACCCACAGAAACTGGCTGCCTACAATATCACCATAAGCCATATCGAGACTATTCTTAGCGCCGAGAACATAACCGTTCCCGGTGGTAACATCCGTGTGGGCGATAACGATTTTGCCATTCGTATTCCCGGTGATATCGAGAAGGTAAAAGAGCTGGGCGAGTTGGCTCTAATCAACTTTAATAATAGGGTTATCCGCTTAAAAGATGTGGCCACGGTAACCGATGGGTTTAAGGAGCTCGACGAGCACTCACGAACCACCAACGGTTCGGGTGTGGGAATTATGATTCAGCGTCAGTCGGGCGCCAACACCCTAGAGGTGGTTCGTGCCGTTAGGCAACGAATTGAGGAGATTGAGCCTACGCTACCTGCCGACATAGAGATTAGCGAAATTATGAACTCCGACGAGCTAATTGTGGAGAGTATAAAAAACCTTACCCAATCGTTTTGGTACGCCCTAATTTTTGTGGTGCTGGTGGTTTTTGCGTTTCTGCGCGAGTGGAGGTTAAGCCTTATTGTTTTCCTTACCATCCCATTTTCGCTTATCACATCGTTTATTCTAATGTATGCCCTTGGATGGACTATCAACATCTTTAGCCTAATGTCGCTTATTATTGCAATGGGTATGGTGGTAGATAATTCCATTGTTGTGCTCGAGAATATCACCCAGCACATCGAAAAGGGTTCGCGACCAAGCCAAGCCGCAATTTTTGGTACAAGCGAAATGGGTGCGGCCATTACCGCATCAACCCTTACAACGCTAATGGTGTTTATCCCCATGATATTTATGGGTGGATTAGTAGGGGTGATGTTTAAGCAGCTGGCTGTAATAACATCGGTAACCATGGTGGCATCGCTTATAACGGCGCTAACGCTAACACCTATGGCCTCGTCGCGCTTGCTAAAGGCTAAAAAGAGGGGAGAAGAACGAAAGCGATACCTGCTTTACAGATTAAGTGAGAAGCTGTTTGTTTACCTTGAGGGCATCTACCAAAAAACCCTTGGCTGGGCTGTTTACCATAAAACTTTTACCCTAGCCATTGTTGGGGTTGCCCTTGGCGTTAGCCTTTGGGTTGGCAAAGGGTTGGGTACCGATTACATTCCCGAATTTGATGCCGGTGATATTATTGCCACCATTGAGATTGATATTTCGGCAACAGCTGCCAAAACAGATAGCATATCGAAGGTGGTGATGGATATTTTTGAGAGTGAAGTCCCGGAGATGATGCCTGGCAGCTTGGCCTCTATTTCGGGGCAATCGGAAAATGGAATGCTTACCTCAGTTGGTTTTCGCGAGGGCAAGAATATTGCAACCGTGCTTTGTCACCTTTCGCTACCCAACGAGCGAGCCCGCTCGGCCAAACAAATAGCACACGACTTGCGACCTCATATTGCTCAAATACCCGAAGTGGAAAACTTCAACATTGTTGGTGGTAGTATAATATCGCAGGCGGTAACAGGTAACTTAAAGCCCATAGAGTTTCATATCTCTGGACCCGATTACGAGAGCCTAAACGCCATAGCCAATACTCTAAATCAAAGGTTATCAGCCTCACCAAACTTTATCGATGTAGTAAATACTATTGATAAGGGTAAAACTGAAATTCAGATACATGTTGATAGACAAAAAGCTGCAGCGCTTGGTTTAAATGCTGGTATGATTGGTATGCAGGTGCGGCAAAGTATATTTGGTGCCGAGGCGGGTGGCTTAAAAGAAGGTGGCGACGATTTTAGCATTATGGTACGTTATCATCCCGATTACCGCAACGATATTGAATCGATTAAAAATATCACCCTAACCAATTTAATGGGGCAGCAGGTTGCGCTCTCGTCGGTTGCCGATGTGGAGTTGGGCATGGGTTCGCTGCAAATTGACAGGTTAGCACAGGAGCGTATCGTAAAGGTTATGGCCGAACTGAATGGCATTTCGTTGGGCGAGGGGCAGAAAGAAGCCAAAACAATGCTAAACGATTTGGATATACCTGCAGGTACTGAGGTTAACCTATCGGGGCAAACCACTGAGCAGGGTGCATCGTTTACCGATCTTTACCTAATTTTCTTTCTTGGCATTGCGCTGGTTTACATGGTTATGGCTGGTCAGTTCGAATCGTTCCGCGATCCGTTTATCATCATGTTTGCCGTACCGCTTACATTTATTGGCGTAATTTGGGCATTTAAAATTACGGGTGTAACCCTAAGCGTTACCACCTTTGTTGGGGTAATCATGCTAATTGGTATTGTTGTAAATAACGGAATTGTGCTGGTTGATTATACCAACCTGTTGCGCAAGCGGGGGCTAAAAGTTTACGAGGCGGTGCAGGAGGCTGGCCGTAGTCGCCTTCGTCCGGTATTAATGACTAGCCTAACCACTATGCTGGGTATGTTGCCCCTGGCAATGAGCCAAGGGATGGGGCGTGAGGCATACCAGCCACTGGGCATTACTATGATTGGAGGATTGCTCGCATCAACATTTATAACCTTGCTGGTGGTGCCAACCGTTTACGCTGTTTTCCATACAAAAAGAAAAAGTGAGTAGGTTCTATAAGTAAGTTTAAATAAAACTTGTGTAAACGACTTTTGATATCAATATAAAAATATAATGAAATGAAGTTAATATATTGTACCTGTAACGTAAGCGTTCTCGATGCATTTGTAAAGAGAATTGATGAACTTGGGGTTGATAGTTACCAGATTATCGAGCAGGTTTTGGCCAAAAGCACTAAGGGCGACAACAGGTTTAATACCCCCGTGTGGCCTGGTTTCAACTCTTCGGTTGTAATGCAAATTGCCGATGAGCAGAAAGCCAAAACCATAATGAGTGCCATTAGAGAATTTAACCAAAAAGCCTTTAACGATAACGAGCTGGTTATTGCCGCTATGCTTCCAATGGACGATTTTTGTTGCGATTAATTTTGTGGTTGTTCAAGCACTTCTCAAAACGGCTAAACTAATTGTGCCAAATTGTTATATCGTAAATTATCTATATCTTTGTATTTGTTTATACCTAAAAGTAAAAGTGTTCTTTCCAAGTCTTTAAAAATTAATTATAACAAAAAATCACTTTAAAATTTATGAGTAATTCTAAAGAGTTAAAACGAATAGGCGTATTCTACGATGGAAACTATTTTCTGCATGTAAGCAACTATTACAACTACTTTCACCCAAGGCGCAAACGCCTAAATATTGCAGGTTTACACAATTTTATCCGCAATCTTGTGGCCAAGGAGGAGGATGTTACCGCCAACTTTTGCCAAGTAATTGAGGCGCACTACTTCCGCGGACGCATAAGCGCGCAGGAGGCCAGTCAGCGGGGCAATCAGCTTTACAACGACAGGGTTTTCGATGATATTCTTATGTCCGAAGGTGTGGTTACGCACTACCTGCCAATCCGCAACCGAAGCGGCAAAAAGGAGGAAAAAGGGATTGATGTGTGGTTGGCGCTCGAGGCTTTCGAGCAGGCTTTCTACAAGCGTTTCAACGTGGTGGTGCTTATCACTTCCGATGGCGACTACGTACCCCTTATTCGCAAGCTAAACTCCCTTGGCACTAAGGTTATGGTGCTTAGCTGGGATTTTGAGTACACCGACGATATGGGGCGCGATGTGGTTACGCGAACTTCACAGGATTTAATTCAGGAGGTGACCTACCCAATTGCTATGCATGAGCTTATAAATAGCGGTCTTAAGTCTGGTAACCCCTTAGTTACTAATTTGTTCGATTTACCCGAATACTCTCAACCTAAACGTCTTACTACCATTGAGGACGATGGCGAGGTGCAACAAGGCCGTGCCATGAATATGAACAATGGCTATGGGTTTATTCAGTTTCCGCCCAACAACCTGTTTTTTCACTATCAAGATGTAGTTGAGGGCGATTTTAACGAGATTAATAATGGCGATTTGGTTGAGTTCACCATCGAAACTAACGAGCGTGGGCAAGAGGTGGCCAAGAATGTTCGTAAGATAGAATCGGCCGACCCAAATCTATATTAAATCACGACAATAATATGCAAAGCATACTAATTACCGGTGGTGCAGGTTTTATTGGCTCGCACGTTGTACGCCGTTTTGTAAACCGCTACCCCAGCTGCAATATCATCAATTTGGATTGCCTTACCTATGCGGGTAATCTTGAGAATTTAAAAGATGTTGAGGGCAAACCAAACTACCATTTTGTTAAGGTTGATATTAGAGACGAGGATAATGTGGCCAAGGTTTTTGCCGATTTTAATATCGATGGCGTTATTCACCTTGCGGCCGAATCGCACGTTGACAGATCCATTACCAACCCAATGGATTTTATTAAAACCAACATTGAGGGTACCGTGGTGCTACTTAACGCTGCCCGAAAGCAGTGGGGCGATAATTTCGAGGGGAAACTCTTCTACCATATCTCTACCGATGAGGTGTATGGTAGCCTGGGCAACGAGGGGCTTTTTACCGAAACCACTCCCTACGATCCTCGCAGCCCCTACTCAGCATCGAAAGCTAGCTCCGATTTTCTGGTTCGGGCATACAACCATACGTACAAGTTACCCATTGTTATTTCGAACTGCTCCAACAACTACGGCCCTAACCAGTTTCCCGAGAAATTAATTCCTCTGGTAATTAGCAATATTCAGCAGATGAAACCGCTGCCGATATACGGCAAAGGGCTTAATGTACGCGATTGGCTTTACGTTGAGGATCATGCCGCTGCCATCGATTTAATTTTCCATAGCGGAACAATTGGCGAAACCTACAATATTGGCGGTAGCAACGAGTGGAAAAATATTGATTTGGTGAAAAAGCTATGCCAAATTATGGACAGCAAGCTAAATCGCCAAGCTGGCACCTCGGAAAGGCTTATCACCTTTGTAACCGATAGGGCTGGGCACGACCTTAGGTACGCTATTGACTCGTCGAAAATTGCCAACGAGCTGGGTTGGAAACCTCAGGTTACTTTTGAGCAGGGATTGGAAAAAACGGTAGATTGGTACCTAGCAAACCAGCAATGGGTAAACGATATTGTTACCGGCGAGTACGCCAATTACTACCAGCAGCAATACGGTGGGCGGTAGTTTGGCTTAAAACAACGCCCTTGCTTGCATCGAGCCGCTATGCACAATGGTTCCGTTGCTTATGTAGCGTCCGTTGTAGCCTAGCTCAATTTCAAAAAGCTTCGATAAGCGCCGCCTAACCGATATTTCCCAAACTACGTTTTTCCCGTTTTGTAGCCCCTTCATCATCTCGTAGGCTACGGC
>CAZTFJ010000046.1:0-11703 GCA_964612255.1 uncultured Rikenellaceae bacterium
GCAAACTCTGTTTTGGCCAAAAGGCCATCGATTGAGTGAGAAAGTGCATGCCCCATTTGCTCAATCTCATCGCCTGTATTAAGGCTTACCCTCATGCTGTGGTTTATCTTTCCTTTCGATAAATCGTCGAGGAGATGCGTTAAGCGTATAATGGGTTTGGTGATACTATTGGCAAGCACAATAACCGTTATTACCAGAATTATCATTCCGGCTAGCCCTACCAAAAGCCCTAGGTTGTAGTTTTTGTTAGCATCTTTAAGAATTACACGTTCGGGAATAACCATACCCAACGACCATGGCGTACTTGTTTTACCAATGATTACCGGACTAAAACTGTATAGAAATGATTCGCCAGCTTCATCTTTATACAAAAAATTAAACTTTTGCCCACTTTTTATCCTATGCAGAATTTGCTGCTGTTTCTCGAGCTCGGGGAAAACCTCCTGAATTTTTTTTGAAAATATGCTGGTATCGGGGTGAGCAACAAAAGTTCCCTCGTACGACAGAAGAAAGGCATTGCCTTCATCGTAGGGTTTAATGCTTGTGATAAGCTCCTGAAAACGTCCTAGGTATAAATCTATGCCAACAACTCCAACAAAGTTCCCCTTAACGTTCATTGGAGAAATAAGTGAGGTCATTAGGCCATTAAGCTGCAAATCGGAACGGTATGGTTCTACAATAGACTCTTTGCCAGTTGCTTTTAGCCCACCATAAATTTGCGGATCGCCATCCATACTGCGTTGCTCAGTTTTTGATATGAGCTTTTGGTCTTCGCGAAGGCAAATATGCAACCATCTACCGTACGGTTTATCCCACGTGGGATCGAGGTAGGTTAATTCCCAGCTATCCCAAATGGCATCGAAATGCGGATTGACCCGCATAACCTGCCCATACATCCCCAAAATAAGCTCACGCCACTGATTAAAAGGGAGCTGCCTGTTCTCAAGAAAAGAGCTTGATAAGGTTCGCGCAACCGCAATATCGCTATTTAACCAACTCTCGATAGTCATAGCGTACCTATCGGTAGATGAAACAGTAAGGTTGGTTAGGTTTTGGCGGGCCGCCCGCTGCGATGTGGTAGAAAAGTAGCCTACGGTAATTGCAAAGAGAATAAGGGCAGCGCCCAGAACAAAAACCGATATCTTCTGTCGAACATTGAGCTTTATCTTCATGGCAAAGCGTTTGTTGAGATTATATAAGGAGCTTTAAACATAGCAAAAATTTGGGAAATAGAGGTTGGTGTAAATCTATAATTATTACATAACTGGGCTAAAAGGCATTATTGATAGCCAAAAAACATAGAAAGTATTGATTTTTATTTATTTTTGCCTACGCCATATAATTAAGAATCAAAAATATGGTAATAATGGCTCAATATTTTCTTGATTAAAAGTGAAGACAAAGGCAATTATAAGACCCATATATCAAAAGAGTTAATGAATACTTTACCAACCAATGAAATTGAGAAGCGCATTAGCCTTCTTAAATCAATTTCTATTTTTAGCGACTTGGATAACGCTTTGCTAAATGAATTGGCCAACGTGCTTACCTCTGAAACTATTTAGCCCAACGAAATGCTTTTTCAAATGGGCGATAAGGACTACGCCCTGTATCTTATTGTTTCGGGTAAGGTTAAAGTACACTCTGGCGATCATACGTACGCCTATTTCACGAAAAACCAATACATTGGCGAATACTCGTTGGTTGACTCAACTCCCCGAAGCGCCAGCATAACGGCCGTTGAAAAAACTCACCTGCTAAGGCTAAATCAGGCCTCGTTTTTTAAGCTAATTGAAAAACGCCCCAAAATATCGCAGGCTATGCTCAAAGGGCTTGTTTGTAGGCTTAGGGATTACAACAAGCTGGAAGCCGAACTAACTCAAAAAAACATAGAGATTGAGCATCAAGCCAAGGAGTTAGAAAAACAACGCTCGGAACTTGAGGCGCTTAACTCCACCAAGGATAAATTCTTTGCCATAATTGCTCATGATTTAAAAAATCCGTTCAGCACCGTTCTTGGACTAAGCGAACTGCTGGCCCGCGAGTTTGAAACGTTCGACTCCGATAGTCTGAAAAACTTCATCACTCAAATATACAAGTACTCTAACAACACCTTTAACCTGCTAGAAAACCTCCTACAGTGGTCAATGGTTCAAACAGGCAGAATGCCGCTTAAACCAAAACTTATAAACCTTAAAAGCATTATAAGTGAAAATGTTGATTTGCTAGCAGGTAATGCGGCCAACAAGGGCATAAGCATTGAAATTGATATTTGCAATGACTGCACGGCATATGTTGACAATAACCAGATAACCACAGTGGTTCGCAACTTGCTCTCAAATGCAATTAAATTTACTTCCTCCGATGGGACAATTCGGATAAATACGGAACCAAATGGCGATTTTTGGTTGGTGTCGATTTCGGATAGTGGCATAGGCATTAGCGAGCATGACAAGCAAAAGCTATTCTTAATCGACTCTAACCCAACAACTATTGGCACTTCTCAAGAAAAAGGTACTGGTTTAGGCTTAATACTTTGCCACGAATTTGTTGAGCGGAATGGCGGAAAAATATGGGTTGAAAGTCAACTTGGGAAGGGTAGCACTTTTAAATTCACCATTCCAAAATCGGAAAAAAACGACCAGAATAACTAGCCTTGACAGTTGCAATTATTGGTACTAAGGGCATTCCCAACAACTACGGCGGATTTGAAGCGTTTGCCGAGAACCTATCGGCAGGTTTAGCGCTTAAAGGATATAGTGTAACTGTTTTTCAACCAATTACTAAAGTTATTCCTCTTAAACCTTTTGGTTTAGTAAATCGACTTGGTGTAAAGGTAACACATTGGCTACCTCAATACATTCAACGAATTGAATACAACCTATTTTCGCTTAAACTTGCAAAACGCAATAATTACGATACTGTGATTTGCTGCGGCCACAGTCCGGCTTTATTCTTTCCCTTTTTTTCAAAAATTTTTCGCAAGAGGCTTATCGTTAATATGGATGGCCTTGAGTGGAAAAGAGAGAAGTGGGGATGGATAGCTCGCAATTTTCTTAAAACCACCGAAAGGTTAGCTGCTAATTTTTCTGGTGCATTAGTTGCCGATAGCATAGAGATAAAAGAATATATTAAAAAGCAGTACAACAAAAAAGCAACCTACATTGCTTACGGGGCATCGTTCAATGAAATTGATGAGGACAATATTATTATTGAAAGAATTGGCATTAAGCATAACGAGTACGGATTACTAATTGCACGGCTTGAACCCGAAAACAGCATAGATAAAGCCATAAAAGCATTTATAGATACAAATAAAACATTAGTTATTGTTGGCGGAACAGAATCCAAGTATGCAAAAAAAATTAGTTGTCAATTTGCTAAGCATAACAATATAATTTTTGCAGGTTCCATTTATCACCCTACTTCACTAAACACTTTACGTAAAGGCAGTAGGGTGTATTTCCATGGTCATACCGTTGGGGGTACAAATCCATCGTTATTAGAGGCTATGGCCGCGGGTTGCACCATAGTTGCTAGCGATAATCGGTTTAACAGAGAAACGCTGGGCAATGGTGGGTTTTACTACAATTCCCAAAGCGATTTAGAAAAGGAAATAAATAGGATTTGGGATTTACCAATAACATTACGCAACGAGATGGCAAGAAAAAACGAAATCAGAATAAAAGAACAATACTCCTGGGCTGGCGTTGTAAAAAAATATGTTGAATTAATTAGCTGTATAAACAATGGGTAAACATCGTTTTTCTTTAGTAATACAAATTATTGCTATAATAGCAACATTTACAACCATCTGTAGTACACAGCGGAATTTTTCGTTTAAGGAAGATTTCGATTCCTTTTACCAAAAGTTTCATAGCGATAGCGCATTTCAATACTCTCGTCTTCGCTTTCCGCTACAGGGTCAAAAAATTAATGGTGATGAGAACCAGAAATGGAATGTTGATAATTGGAACATGCTAACAATTCCCGTTTTTAATGCCGATACTTCGGTTTTTAAAGTTGAATACAACAAAACGGAGAAAACTTTTACGCAGAAATCATGGATAGAGAGTTCTGGCTTTGGTGTAGAGTATAGGTTTGAGCTAATTAGAAGAAAATGGTACTTAGTTTATGCCCTTGAAGTAAACCTTTAGCTAAAAAGATATATATTACTCAATAGGTTTAGCATATCTCCATCGTCGGTGCGACCAAAGCCAATTTTCGGGCTTACGCCTAATAACCTCTTCGAGTTTTTGAGCATAAATTTCAGTAACCCTACCCTCTGGCAGCGAAGCAGGATTATCGGCTAGCAACGACAGCTCAACCTCGTAATACCCCCTCTTAATCCTGTAAATATCAATGTAAAAGATTGGCAAATTATGTCGATGAGAATATTTTTCGGGGCCATGCAAAAATGGGGTATTCCAACCAAAAAAAGGAATCCAATAGGCAATATCTAAACTTTTCTTAACGGTATTCTGGTCGGCTGCCATTACAAAAACAACAGGCTTATCAATATATTCATCAAAGGTTTCGGCAGTATATGCTATTGATGCCAAAATCGTTCCGTACTTCCTTCGGCTCGCCTTAACAAAGCGATCGATAATGGGATTACTAAGCACCTTGTAAAAGGCAACAACTTGGGCATTAATTTGTCCGCTAGCCGATAGGCTACCCCACTCCCAGTTAGCAATATGGCCAGTAAGTCCAATTATGCTCTGCCCTCGTTTTATATAAGGTTCAATAAGCTCGGGATTAACAACCCTATGACGTTTAACTACCTGTTTACGTGTCATTAAAAATGCCTTTACCCCCTCTATAAACACATCGGAAATATTTTTATAAATAGGTAGAAGCAATTTTTTACGTTCACAATCAGACTTTTCGGGATATGCACGTAATAAATTCTCCTCAACCACCCTGCGCCTATACTTGAAAACTCTGAGGAGTAAAAAAGCAAAAAAATTGGAAAATACGTACATCAACCAAAAGGGCATAATGCCAATAAGCAGTATTCCAAAGAAAAACAGTATGGCTTCAAAAAAATATTTTATACGTTTCATTATCTTTTCAATAAACGCATTTTAATAAACATTTACTTTAGATAAAATACAATGCATTAAACCAGAAAATCAACTATTATACCATCCGAAATTAGGAAATGCTCAGGTTTAATTGCAACAATATTTTTATCGATAGTCATTTTACCCAAAGCACCATATTGTTGGGCAGTGGCTAATGCATTTGTTGCAAATGAATTACCGAATTCACGCCTAACAAATTCAATATCTGCACCCCAAATGGTGCGAAGCGATGTTAAAAAGTAATCATTAATTCTATCGGTAAGGCTAAGCATTTCGGTTTCGGCAGCAATTTGCCTACTTTCAATGCTCTTGGTCCAACTATTTATTGATTTTGGGTTCCAGCAACGGCTAACCCCATTGTATGAGTGAGCTGCTGGGCCAACTCCAAGATATGGGGTTTGATTCCAGTATGAAGTGTTATGTTTTGAGAAAAAGCCATCTATTGCTAAGTTTGATATCTCATAATGGATGAAGTTGTTATTTTGTGCTACCTGCTGTAATAGTTTAAATTGACTAACGCTTATTTCCTCGTTAACAGGTTTTACCTTACCAGCAGTGAACTTACCATGCAATGGTGTGTTCTCCTCAAAAATTAAATGATAGCATGAGAGATGTTTTATGGGTAACGCGAATGCTATTTTCAAATTTTCAAGCCATTGCTCTGTAGTTGAGTATGGCAAACCGTATATAAGATCAATGCTAATGTTATTAAATCCCGAATAAGCAGCAGACTTCACTGCATTAGAGGCTTGGCTAGAATTGTGTCTGCGGCCAAGTTGAATTAAATCATCATTAGAAAACGATTGAACACCAATGCTTAAACGATTAATGCCAACGTTAAGTATCTCTTTCAAGTAATTTTCGCTTAAATCATCGGGATTTGCCTCAAGCGTTATCTCAGCATTTGGGCTAACCTTAAAATGGTTTGAAACAGCGTTTAAAATGGTGTAAATACTTGCAGCAGATAGCATCGATGGTGTTCCACCTCCAAAATAAATTGTTTCAATTAAAGAATCTGGCAAATAATTCCTCCTAAGTTCAATCTCTCTAGCTATACAATCTACATACCTATCGGTGCTCTGGTTGGGAACAAACGAGTAAAAATCGCAGTACTCGCATTTCTTTTTGCAGAAAGGTACATGAATATATATTCCAGGCATTTTTAAAACTGTAAATTGTCAATTGAGGTAAAGAAATTATCTTTGCAAAAATAGTAATTAACAGATGAAAACATACAGTTTAGCCGTAGGCTGCGATCACGCTGGATTTGAAACCAAAGAGCAGCTTGTTAAATATTTGAGAGAGCTTGGCCATGAGGTGAAAGATTTTGGCACTTACTCAACTGAGAGCATTGACTACCCCGATTACGCCCGACCCGTAGCGCAGAGCGTTGCCAACGGGACATTTGAACTGGGCATTGTGCTTTGTGGAAGTGGTAATGGAGTAAATATCACAGCCAATAAGACTAAGGGCATCCGCTCGGCCCTAAGCTGGATTCCAGAAATTGCCTCGCTTGCTCGCCAGCACAACAACGCAAATATTTGCGCTATTCCTGCCCGTTTTGTTAGCATCGATGAGGCTAAAGCAATTGCAACGGCCTTTCTTGAAGCTGAATTTGAAGGGGGACGACACAGCAACAGGGTAAATAAAATAGAGAACGAGTAAAGTAAAAAGGGGGTTTAGCCCTTTTTTTTAGATGTTTTAGTAATGTACTCCTTTGGTAACGTAACTAGTATGGAGTGGGTGATATGATTTAACCTAATAATTACTTTTCGTTTACGTTTGTGTTTTACCACTTCGCCTTCAAAACCAGTAAAGTTACCAAGGGTTATTTCAACTCTTTGTCCAGGCTCAAAGACCTCATCGGTAACCTCAACGTTAAAATGCTCTCCCAAAAACACTTTTAATGCTTCTATCTGATTCTCTGGTATTGGTGCAGCTTTACCCTCAAAGGTTACGTAGCGAACTAAACCTGGTACCTGAAGAGCTTTGTAGTACTCTTTCTCGGTAAGTTTTACAAAGATGTATGAGCGCAAAAGGGGTTCCTCAACCCATTTTTTGCGGTCGCTCCACTGTTTTTGTGTGCGATATATGGGTAAGTATGCTTCGTACCCAGCCTCGACCAGTCGCTCGTAAACTTTTTTCTCGTTTCGAGGTTTGGTATAGGCTGCAAGCCAATGAGGTTCAGTTAAATCAATCACAGTATTACTCTTTTTACTCACAATTTATTACAAACTTAACCTTAATAATGGATGTATCAAAAGCCTTTAAATGTAAAACTGTTTAATGTTCTTAGTTTTTTAACGATATAACCTTATACACCTTATCGTTTCTGCGCACCAACTCTGGTGTGGCAAAAGAACATTTTACACCCTTTGAGCAATTGTCTACTGACTTATCATCAACCCTAATATCTTCAGCTACTAGTTCAACTACTCCGGTTGTTGGTCCAATAATCAACAGCTTATCGTTTTTAAACAGTTCGCTGGCTTCGGGCTTAAGCTCGGCCACGCCAATGTTTGAAAAAAAGTTGGTAATTTTACCAACGTAAACCTTACGCTCCGTTGCCACGCTGCCATACTTATGGCTCCACTCGCCAAGCCTTTGTCCTAGGTAATAACCATTCCAGAATCCACGATTAAACACCTTGGATAGCCGCTCCATCCACTCATCAATTTTTTGCTGATTGTAGGTTTCATTAGCAATGGCATCAACCGCCTCGCAATAGCATCGGGTAACTGTTTTTACATACTCGGGGCTACGAGCACGCCCTTCGAGTTTAAGCACCCTAACGCCCGATGCAATAATTTTATTTAAAAATCCAATGGTACACAAATCTTTGGGCGACATGATGTACTCGTTGTCAATCTCTAGCTGATCGCCTGTTTCGTTATCGGTTACAGTATAGGAACGGCGGCATATTTGAAGGCAAGCACCGCGATTGGCCGATGAGTTGGCCTGATGCAAGCTCATATAACACTTTCCGGAAACGGCCATACACAATGCCCCGTGGGCAAACATCTCGAGCTGTATTTTATTTCCCGATGGGCCAGTTATGTTTTGCTCCTCAATATTGCGAGCAATAACAGCAACCTGGTCGAGCGTTAGCTCACGAGCCAACACGGCCACATCGGCCCACTGTGAGTAAAACTTAAGCGATTCTGTATTGCTGATATTTAGCTGTGTAGATAGGTGTACCTCAACTCCTTGTTCACGTGCATAGCTTATAGCCGATTGATCTGAGGCAATTATGGCCGAAACCCCAGCTTTTGCCGCAGCCTCAATGGTTTTACGCATTGGCGGCAAATCATGGTCGTAAAGCACAGTGTTTACCGTAAGGTAGGTTTTTACGTTATGCTCGGAACAAATTCGTACAATCTCGGGCAAATCGTCGGCAGTAAAATTTACCGTCGATTTTGCTCTCATATTTAGATGCCCCACGCCAAAGTAAACCGAGTTTGCTCCGCCCTGTATGGCTGCCATAAGCGACTCGAAATTGCCGGCTGGCGCCATTACCTCAATATCTGAAGGATTAAATATCATTATTCAAAATTTTACTGCCAAGATAGGCACTTTGATTTTATCAAATAGGCTTACATCAGCACGTCAAACACGTGTCAAACATCATCTTTGTAGTAAAAATAAACAGGCTATCTTTGCGCCTCATTTAAAATTTGATATGATTTCAGTTGACAGTCTAACGCTTGAATTTGGCGGAACAACCCTTTTTAAAGATATCTCTTTTGCCATTAACGAGAAGGATAGGATTGCCTTAATGGGCAAGAATGGCGCAGGCAAATCGACCTTGCTAAAAATTATTGCCGGAGCAAAAACGCCAACCCGTGGTCGAGTAACTGCACCCAACGATGCGGTTATTGCCTACCTTCCTCAACATCTTATTACGGAAAATAACCGTACCGTTTTTGAGGAGGCATCGCAGGCTTTTGCCAATATTTTTGAAATGAAAAGGCAGATTGATGAGCTAAATCAGCAGCTTAGTACCCGAACAGATTATGAGTCGGACAGCTACTACAAGCTTATTGAACAGGTTTCTACCTTAAGCGAGAAGTACTACACCATTGAGGAGATAAATTTTGATGCCGAGGTTGAGAAAATACTTATAGGACTGGGGTTTCGTCGCGACGATTTTACACGCCCCACCAGCGAGTTTAGCGGAGGGTGGCGTATGCGCATTGAGCTGGCAAAAATACTGCTGCAAAAACCCGACCTCATTCTACTCGACGAGCCAACCAACCATATGGATATTGAGTCGGTACAGTGGCTCGAGGAGTTTCTCATAAACAGCGCCAAGGCAGTAATCCTCATCTCGCACGACCGGGCTTTTGTTGATAATATCACCACCCGCACCATTGAGATTACTATGGGTCGAATTTACGACTACAAGGTGAACTACTCTACCTACCTTCAACTCCGCCAGGAACGCCGCGAACAACAGCAAAAGCAGTACGATGAACAGCAAAAAATGATTGCTGAAACAGAAGAGTTTATTGAGCGATTTAAGGGAACCTACTCAAAAACCAACCAGGTGCAATCGCGCGTACGAATGCTTGAGAAGTTAGAAATTTTGGAAGTTGACGAAGAAGACACATCAGCCCTAAACTTGCGGTTTCCCCCATCGCCCAGGTCGGGCAGCTGGCCAGTAATTGCCGAGGGAGTATCGAAAAGCTACGACAATCACAAGGTTTTTGCCAACGCATCGTTCTCCATTGAGCGGGGCGAAAAGATTGCATTCGTTGGTAGAAATGGAGAGGGTAAATCGACTATGATTAAAGCCATTATGGGCGAAATTCCCTTTGATGGAAAAATGGCCATTGGCCATAATGTAATGATTGGTTACTTTGCCCAGAACCAAGCCTCGCTGCTAAACGATGAGCTTACGGTTTTTCAAACCATCGACGATGTGGCAGTGGGCGAGATACGAACCAAGATTAAGGATTTGCTTGGCGCATTTATGTTTGGAGGCGATGATATAAACAAAAAGGTTAAGGTTTTATCGGGAGGTGAAAGAACTCGTCTATCGATGATAAAGTTACTACTCGAGCCGGTAAACCTGCTAATTCTCGACGAGCCCACCAACCACCTCGATATGCGCACCAAGGATATCCTAAAAAGCGCCCTATTGGCATTCGATGGCACGCTAATTCTGGTATCGCACGACCGCGATTTTTTGGACGGATTGGTTAGTAAAGTTTACGAATTTGGCAATGGCGAGGTAAAAGAACATCTTTACGACATCCGTGGCTTTCTTGATAAAAAGAAGATGGAAAATTTGAAGGAGATTGAGCGGAAGGCGTGAGCTAAAAATGGACTTTCTGCAAACTTTATTGATTCTTATTTCGCTTACACCATCGGAGCGCATTCCTATGAAAAAACTAGTAATTTCAAGTGATTTACACTCGAAACGCCAGGTGTTTTAAAGTGAAGAAGCTTTAAAAGGTATCTGCGATTACGCTCCGAAGCTACGTAGAACCGACAACGTTTCGTAATCCGCTATATATCTGGCATTATTGACCTATCGTTCGGTGCCCCCCTTCTTTTTCAATCCTAAATGCATTTTAGTGCAACTTGATTAATTACTATTGTGTGCGCAAGGATTTACTCAAACCATTCATTACTGGAAAGTATATTTTAACTTGATAGCTTAAGACCTAATTGAGCTATAGAAGCTATCTTTATACTTATCACTAATTGGAATAAGCGTTTCGCCAATCTTAATCCGGTTGCGTTCTATACTTTCAATTTTGCTTACTGCTATAACAAACGAGTTGTGAACACGTTTGAATTTTTTTTCAGGTAAATGTTCAAGAATCCTGCTAAAACTTTGCAGGGTCATTATCTTCTTTGCCGGGGTGTGAATTCTCAGATAATCCTTCATACCTTCAATATAAAGTATATCATCAAGTTCAACTTTTTCAATGCGGTTCTCAGATTTAATAAAAATATACTCATTACTCTGTGAGGCAATCAATTCATAGTTTATTGCTTTGTCTTTCAGCTCTTTTAAATTAATTGCTTTATCAACCGATTGAAGAAATCTCTCAAGAGTATAAGGTTTGAGCAGATAATCCACAACTGAGAATTCGTACCCAGCAATAGCGTATTTTTCATAGGCCGAAGTAATAATGACTGACGGTTTAACTTGTAAAGTTTTCAGAAACTGAATACCGTTAAAACCTTTCATCTCAATGTCAAGAAAAACAAGGTCAACCGAATTGCTTTTTAGAAAACTTATGGCTGAAAAACCATCATTAAAGATTGATACAAGATCGAGAACCGATATTTTCTCTATAAAGCCTGCAAGTTTTTCGGCAGCCAAATGTTCGTCTTCTATGATTATACACTTAATCTTCATTAATTTGTAAGCTTAATGATACAGAATAAATACTTTCTTTGTTTTCTAGATTCAGGTTGTATTTCGAAGGGTACAATAAATCTAATCGTTTTATAATATTTGACAAACCAAATCCTGAATCCGATTTATTACTATTGCCTGAATCTGTATTGTTTATACATATAAATACAAGTTCTCTGTTTCTTGTTAAGAATTTTAATTTTAATGGATGTTCATTATCCACTAATCCATGTTTAAATGCAT